>NZ_JABAEE010000026.1:0-78005 GCF_023701885.1 Pseudomonas sp. CG7
GCTGGGGGGGGTCGACTTGCGCGAGCTGGATCTGTTCCAGCTGCGTCGGCGCATTGCCGTAGTCAGCCAGGACATCGTGCTGTTTCGTGGCAGCCTTGCCGACAATCTAGCGTACGCGGTGCCAGACGCAAGCCGCGGATCGATCGCCGAAGTCGCGCGGCTGGCCCAGCTAGACAGCCTGATTGCTTCCTTGCCCGAGGGCCTCGACAGCCATTTGGGCGAACGTGGTCAGCAGTTGTCCGGCGGCCAAAAACAGCGAATCGCGATTGCCCGGGCGTTGCTGCAGGACCCGCTGATCCTGGTGTTGGATGAGGCGACCTCGGCGGTGGATGAAGCCACCGAGCGCGAAGTCATCGAGGCCATCGACCGGCTGTTTGCCGGGCGCACACGCATCCTCATTAGCCATCGCCCGTCGACCCTGGCCGATGCCGATCTGCGCTTCGAGTTGCTGGATGGTGTGCTCACTTCGAAGACGGTGCCGCATGAAGCCTGAACTGCGCATTGGCGTTGTCGACAGCGGACATTCTGTGGCGCAACAGGTGCAGGTGATCGCCGGACGGCGCTTCTTGTTGCTGGACAATGGGCTGGCTGAGAGTGAACTGCGCGACGATCCCCTGGGGCACGGCAGTGCAGTGATCGAGGCCATCGGCCGACGGGCGCCAGCGGCGGTATTTTGCGTGGCCCAGGTGTTCGATCAGCGTGGCGTCACCAGCGCCTTGCAGATTGCCACGGCCATCGACTGGCTGGTTGCTCAGGACGTGCGGCTGATCAACTTGAGCCTCGGCCTGCGCCAGGACCGCAGCCTGTTGCGCGAAGCCTGCGCCTCGGCGGTCGCGCGCGGCGTGCTGCTCTGTGCGTCCAGCCCGGCCCAGGGCGACGGTGTATTCCCGGCCAATTATCCCGAGGTGTTGCGGGTTACCGGCGACGCCCGCTGCGCCGAACAGGAGTGGTCCTGGCTGGACAGCGCCCAGGCGGATTTCGCCGCCTGTGTGCATGGCACCTATCCGGGGCATTCCGGCGCCAGCCTCGGATGCGCGTCCTTGAGCGGGTACGTCGCGAGCTTTCTGGTGGAACAACCCCAAGCCAGCAATGCGCAGGGTCTCCATTGGCTGCAACAGAACGCTCGTTACCGTGGCCCTGAACGGCGCTCGGGCGCAGGAAGTCGATTATTGTGCTGGGCGCTGGGCCGGCGGGGGCGGCGGTCGCACTGGGTCTGCGCCGACTCGGTTACCCGGTGACACTAATGAGCGAATGGCGGCGTTTTGCGGCGCTGGAAGGGGTCTCTGTTAGAGTGCTCGAGGCCTTGCGTGGCGCGAGGCTACACCGGGCCCTGGCGGACGCGGCCTTGCCTTCCCAGCGCCAGGTGTCGTGGAACGGCCAGCAGCATGCGCAGAACATCGAGTACCTGCTGGATCGTCCCGGCTTTGATCGCGGCTTGCGCGAGGACTTGCGCCTGGCTGGCGTAGAGCTGATTGAGGCTCGGGTGCTGGCCGTCAGGACCTCGGCCACCGGGCATTTGATCGAACTCGAGGGTCGCGAAGCCTTGGCGGCCGATTTCCTCGTGGAAGCTCGCGGTCGTCAGGCCCCAGCCCTCGGCAAAGGCCTGCGCGGCCCCGAGACGGTCAGCCTGCTCAATCGCTGGCAAGGCACACCGGGGCACACCGCTAGCGCCGTGGAAAGCCTGGAGGAGGGCTGGGTCTGGATGGCGCGGCGGGCAGATGGTCAATGCTACTGGCAATGGACGGTAGACGTCGCCAGCGCCGGTTTGCCAGGCAAGGCGCAGTTGCTCGAACATTGTCGTCTGCGCCGTGAAGCTTCAGCATTGGCCCGAGGTTTTTTCGCTGGGGCGCCAGAGGTCGATCTGCAGTTGCACGCTCGCAGCAGCACGGCGATTCTCAGCCCGCAGGTGTGTGGTGACAACTGGATCCGCGTGGGTGACGCGGCGATGGCGGTGGATCCGTTGTCGGGCAACGGGATTTTCCAGTCGCTGTCTTCGGCGCTCCAGGCGCCCACGGTCATCAACACATTGTTGCGTAAACCCGAGCGGGCAGCGCTGGCGCAGCGGTTTCATCAGCAGCGGGTGGAGCAGTTATTTCTGCGCTTCGCACGAATCGGCCGGGATTTTTATGCCGACGAGCAGCGTTGGGTGGATCAGCCGGTCTGGCAGGCGCGGCGCAACTGGCCGGATGGGCAGGTGGCGCATGCCGAGGCGGATTTCAGTGCGATGAAAATCGAGCGTGCGCCGGTGCTCAAGGATGGGTTTGTAGATGAGGCTGAGGTGGTGATCACGCCGGATCAGCCGCTGGGGATCTGGCATGTGCAAGGGGTGGAGTTGGCGCCGCTGGTGCGGCGGTTGCAGGTCGAGCCCGCCGGGCAGGTGCTGGCGGGGTTGTCGGTGGAGCAGGCGCGGGTGGTTCGGGGGTGGCTGTTGGCTCAGGGTTTTACGCCCTGATTTCTTAGGTGACCTGGCTGGTCCCTTCGAGAGCAAGCTCCCACAGGGGATTTGTGTTAGCCACAGATCCGATGTGGGAGCGAGGACTTGCTCCGTGCGGCGTTCCGACGAAAGCGTCCTAATGGGCGCTAACAATCAAAGCTTGATCAACACCGACTTCAACTCAGTGTAATGCTCAATCGCCGCAAACCCCATCTCACGTCCAACCCCGGACATCTTGTACCCGCCAAATGGCAGCGCGGGATCCAGCGCGCTGTGGCAGTTAACCCACACCGAGCCCGATTTGATCCGTGGAATCATCCGATGTACTGCACCCAGATCATTCGACCAAATGCTTGCGCCCAATCCATATGGGCTGTCATTGGCCATGCGCAACGCATCGGCTTCATCATCGAACGGAATCGCCACCAGCACAGGCCCAAAGATTTCTTCTTGAACCAGTGAATGCTTCTGATCGACATCAACGATCACTGTGGGTTTGACGAAATAGCCAGGCCCGTATTGCTCGCCGCCGCAGGCGATCGTTGCGCCACTTTGGCGACCCTTTTCGATATACCCGTAGACCAGATCCTGCTGGCGCGCAGAAATCAAAGGCCCCATCTCGACGGTTGTATCCAGCCCGTTACCCATCTTCATGGCATTGGCGATATCGGCAATATCGGCCACGACATTATCGAAGTGTTTGCGTTGCACATAGAGCCTTGAACCAGCGCAGCACACTTGGCCCTGGTTGAAGAAAATGGCACTGGCGGCGCCTGCTGCTGCAGCCTTCATCTCGGCATCCGCCATCACGATGGTCGGTGATTTACCCCCCAGTTCCAGCGTGACTCGGGTCATCGTCTCCATGGCGACCTTGCCGATCTGCTTGCCAACGGCAGTGGAACCCGTGAAGGTCAGTTTGTCTACCAGAGGGTTATGGGTCAGTGCCGAGCCGGCGGTGATCCCGGTCCCGGTAACAACGTTAAACACGCCTTCCGGGTAGCCTGCTTCCAACGCTAGTTCGGCCAGTTTGAGCGCCGACAGTGGCGTTTCATCCGCAGGTTTGAGCACCACTGTACAGCCAGTGGCCAGGGCAGGGCCGAGTTTCCATCAAGCCAGCAATAGCGGGAAGTTCCACGCCACGATTGCGCCGACCACCCCCACCGCTTCGCGACGAATGAAACTGTGGAACTGATCGTTGGGCATGAGTGGTACGGACACTTCCATCGTGGAGCCTTCGATTTTGGTTGCCCAGCCTGCCATATATCGCAGGAAATCGATGGACAGCTGCACGTCCATCACCCGAGCCACTGCTACGCTTTTGCCGTTATTCAGGCATTCCAATTGGGCGAGAACATCGGCGTCACGCTCCATAAGATCGGCTAGTTTCCACAGAAGGTTCTGGCGCTCCCGGGGGCGGGTTCGGGACCAGGCCGAGTCATCGAATGCCCGACGTGCAGCGAGCACGGCACGGTCAACATCGTCAGCCGTAGCGCGTGGCACTACGCAAAGCTCTTCGCCGGTGGCTGGATTACGTAAGGACATGACCTGTCCATCGGCAGCTTCAACCCATTCGCCCCCGATAAGCATGCATGGAGCTCTTTGGATAAACGCCGTAGTGTCCGGATGTAGGCTTATAAGCGACATGATTCAACCTCTTTTTGTTGGTGTGCTGAGGTTTGTCGCAATGGTTGTGCCAGTTGCGTTATTAACGGGCAAAGGCACGATTTGACGAGTGTGAGGGCTGTTGTCTTAGCGCTCTTGGTTTAGCAGAGTGTCATATATTGAGACGACCTGAGACATTTAAGAACTACTGGAGAAGCAGCCCAATGACGTGGCAAATGAGCAGCATCAATTCTACAAATAATGTAGATATCTCAGAGTGACACAGTTGTCGCGAAGTAAAACAGTCGCCACTGACGATGGAGTTGAAAAATAACCTGGCGATTACCGATATGCCGCGCATTCAGCAAGATCTCGGAAGTTGGCACGGTCTGTGTATTGATCATCGCAGACGTTTCTCTTGCCCCCGTCAGCGGTGCGCCGCCGACGGCAGAAACCATAAAAACGATAAGCCACAAAATAAGAAAGCACCGTGCGAGGTTAGACGTTGATGAAGAGAAAACTCCGATCAGGCCTGAGCGCCGGTCTGCTGGCTGTGGCCGCGTGTGTGGCGTTGAATTCGCCTTACAGCCTCGCAGCTCGCGACGCCCAGACAATTCTCAAGGAAACATGTCAGGGCTGTCACACCCCTGAAGCCGATAACGCCTTGAGCCGTATCAGTCACCAGCGTAAAACCCCGGAAGGCTGGTTGATGAGCATCGCCCGGATGCAGACAATGCACGGTTTGCAGATCAGCGATGATGACCGCCGCACGCTGGTCAAATACCTGGCCGACACCCAGGGCCTGGCGCCGAGCGAGACCGACGGTGTGCGTTACGCTCTGGAACGTCGACTCAATACTGTCGAGAAATTCGACGACCAGACCAGTCAGATGTGCAGCCGTTGCCACTCCGGCGCGCGGGTTGCCTTGCAACGGCGCCCAGCCGAGGAATGGGAGCGGCTGGTAAACTTTCACCTCGGCCAGTGGCCATCGCTGGAATACCAGGCCATGTCACGAGACCGTGAGTGGTTCGACCTCGCCCGCAAAGACATGGTGCCGCTGTTGGCCAAGCGTTATCCGCTGGACAACCCGGCCTGGAAAAGCTGGCAGAGCAGCGCGCCAAAAGCCGAGGCGCTGGTGGGCGACTGGAGCTTCAGCGGTCACATGCCGGGTAAAGGTGAATTGGCCGGGGTGATGAGTGTGACCGGCGATGGCGACGATACCTTCAAGGTCAGCGTCAAAGGCCAATACGCCGATGGAAGTCCTTTCAATGGCGACGGCAGCGCGGTTCTCTACACCGGTTATGAATGGCGCGGCAACGTGACCATCGACGGCGTGACCATGCGTCAGGTGTTCGCTGCACAGAACAATGCGATGCAGGGCCGGATGTTCGAGGGCGAGCACGATGAGCGCGGCCTGGATTTTGTCGCCGCCAAGCAGGGCAGCAGCCGTTTGCTGGCAGTGCAGCCGGGTTACCTCAAGGCCGGCACCGAGAGCGAAGTGACCCTGATCGGCAGCGGCCTCAGCGGAAGGCCGGACTTCGGCAAAGACGTGGAAGTGCTCGAAGTCGTCGAGCAGAGCCCGGACAAAATCAGGGTGAAACTCAAGGCCGCAGCCAACGCCCAACCGGGCCTGCGCAACGTCACCGTCGGCACGCTGCAAGGCCCGACACTGTCGGTCTACAGTAAGATCGCCGAGGTCAAGGTCGTGCCTGAATTCTCCGTGGCACGGGTCGGTGATGGCGGCGGTTCGACGCCGAAAGTCCAGGGCCGTTTCGACGCCGAAGCCTGGGGCAACGGGGCTGACGGCAAGCCGTATCGCATCGGCGTGTTCCCGGCGCAGTGGTCGGTCGCCGCCTTCGACGACCGCGCCAAGGAAGACGAGGACGTGAAGTTTGCCGGCATTATGCAGGCTGACAGTGGTGTGTTCACACCGGGCGACGCCGGGCCGAACCCGCAACGCAAAATGTCCACCAACAATGCCGGCAACCTGAAGGTGATCGCCGCCGTCGACGACGCAGGGAAATCCCTGACCGGCGAAGGCCACATGATCGTCACCGTGCAACGCTGGAACAATCCACCCATTCCATGAGTTGGCTGATCGTTAACCGTTTCAGACACTCTCAGGAATGACCGCAGGCCCCGCCAGACGGGGTCTGCACAGGAGGTTGCAATGGGCGCTATTTTGAATCTGGTTGAGCGGAACCTGCACGAAGTGCACGTCGACGCCGACCGCATGCTGTTTCACATTCCCAGCAGTTCGCTGTTCGCCAGTGATGAGCTGACCGGCACTATCATCGACACCTTGCGCGGTCCCGGCTGTTCGTCGGACGACCTGATCCAGCGTTTGGCTTCGCGTTTCAACGGCGAGGAAATCACTGAGACACTGCGCGAGTTGATGTCACTGGAGCTGGTCAGCGACGGCTCGCCGCTGACCCCGGACATTGGCACCAACCGGGTCGAGCGCACCGCAATCAATACCGTGGTGCTCAACGTCAACACCGGCTGCAACCTGAGCTGCACCTACTGCTACAAGGAAGACCTCGATAAACCGTCGGCCGGCAAGAAAATGGACATCGAAACGGCGGTCGCATCGGTAGAAATGCTGCTGCGTGAATCCCCGGACGAAGAGCGTTTCACCGTGGTGTTCTTTGGCGGCGAGCCGCTGAGCAACCGCAAGCTGATCGAGTACATGGTCGACTATTGCGAGAAGCGTTTCCGCGAGGCCGGCAAGTTCGTCGAATTCGTCATGACCACCAACGCCACGCTGCTCACCGAAGAGACTGTGGACTATCTGAATGCCCACCGTTTCGGGCTCTCGGTCAGTATCGACGGGCCGAAAACAGTGCATGACCGCAACCGCATCACCGTGGGCGGGCAGGGCACGTACGACGTGGTGCGGCGCAAGGCTGAAATGCTGCTGTCGCGCTACAACAGTCGTCCGGTGGGCGCGCGGGTGACCCTGACCACCGGCGTCACCGACGTCGAAACCATCTGGGATCACCTGTTCAACGAACTGGGTTTTGCCGAAGTCGGTTTTGCCCCGGTGACCTCTGGTGACATCAGCACCTTCAACCTGTCCAGCGATGAACTGATCGAAGTCTTCGCCAACATGAAGAAGCTTGGGCGACGTTACCTGGAGGCGGCGCTGGAACACCGAAACATCGGTTTTTCCAACCTGCACCAGTTAATCACCGATATCCACGAAGGCCACAAAAAAGCCCTGCCGTGCGGTGCCGGGTTGAAGATGCTGGCGGTGGACTACAAGGGTGAGCTCAACCTGTGCCACCGCTTCACCGGCTCGTCGTTGCCGACCTTTGGCAACGTCCACACCGCCGTGAAACAGGTCGAGTTGAACGATTTCCTGTCTCAGCGTCTGGATCGTACCAACACCGGCTGCGAAGATTGCCAAATCCGCAACCTCTGCTCCGGCGGCTGCTACCACGAGAGCTACGCCCGCTACGGCGACCCGACCCATCCGACCTATCACTACTGCGAACTGATGCGTGACTGGGTCGACTTCGGCATCGAGGTCTACACCCGGATCATGGCCAACAACCCTGCGTTTATCAGCAGCTACATCACTCCGCGCAAGGCTCACTGATATGAAGCATTTAAAGGCAATCAATAATAAAGCGTTGAAACTCGATGAAGCCGCGGCCGAAAACCGCATCGAAGAAGTGGTGGCGATGAGCTCGGTCGTGGGCTGCGCTTCGACGACCGACCCGGGATGGGAAATCGACGCGTTCGGCGGCGTGTCGTCGCTGTGCCAGCCGATGGAAGCCGATCTCTATGGCTGTTCCGACCCGTGCTGGTGGCCGGCCCAGGTGCCCGACATGATGAGCACCTACCCGGACTGGAACAAGGATGCCCAGGCGTCCAACGATAACTGGCGCAACCTTGGCACTGTCTTCCCTAAAGACAAGTGATCGGACTTCAGAAGGATTCCAGCATGCACAGCATCAAAGCCTGCGGCCTGGCCGCGTTCGCCGTCCTGAGTACCTGTTCGCTCACTGTTCTGGCCGATGAAAACACGGCACTGCAAGACGGTCACGAGTACATGGTGACCACCAATTACCCGAATAACCTGCACGTCATCGACCTGGCCACCGACACCCTGTTGAAGACCTGCAAGATGCCCGACGCGTTCGGGCCTGGCACCGTGCAGTTGTCGCCAGATGGCAAGACCGCCTACGTACTGAACAATCATTACGCCGATGTCTACGGTGTCGAGCTGGACAGCTGCAAACAGGTATTCCACGCCAACGTCAGCCAGCAGCCGGGTGAAAAAGCCAAGTCATTGTGGGCCTTTGCGATTAGCCATGACGGCAAGGAGCTCTTCGTTGTTGCCAATCCGACGTTGATACTCAGCGACCGCTATGTGGTGCAGCAACCTAGACTTGATGTTTACGCCACCAACGCTGGGATGGACGCCAAACCCGTGCGCAGTTTTCCGGCGCCCAGACAGCTGACGGTTATGCAGAGCGGCGACAATGGCACGCTGTATGCCGCGGGTGCGGACATCTATAAAGTGGATGTGAAAACTGGAAAATTTGACGTGGTAATCCCCAGCCGCCATTGGAAAAGGGCCAATTACAGCGCCCCGGACGTGCTTTACGGTTGGAGCCAGCAAACTTATCGGCAAGAATTTTCTGTACTCTACACAGCGGCAAAGTACAAGGATAAGAAACAGGATCCAGCTACCGCTGAATATGTGTACGGGTTATTCAGCGTTGACCTGAAAACCGGCAAGACCGAAGCCACCGACTTCGGCCCACTGACGGAAGTTTACTTCAGCGGCATGCGCTCGCCGAAGGATCCCAACTTAATGTTTGGCGTGCTCAACCGCCTGGCAAAGTACGACATTAAACAGAAAAAATTACTGCAGGCAGCGAAGCTGGAACATTCCTTCTATTGTGTTTCAATTAGCAAGGATGGCAGTAAAGTCTATTTATCAGGCACCCTCAACGACATCGCTATTTTCGATGCCGACAGCCTGAAACAGATCGGCAATATCAAGTTGCCGGGTGGTGATATGGCGCTTACCACGTCGCAGATATTCATTCGTTAGAAGAGCTCTTATAAAGATGGTAGGGCTGTTGCGTGTGTTCGCAACAGTCGACCTAACTAGATAAGGGGTATGAGGAGCCAACCGAGCTATACGAATGGGTCGCAAACCAAGCCATCATGACGCGGATAGACCAAGCGGTGTGTATGGTCTCCTTCGCCGACAGCGAAGCGCCAGCAGCGATGACGTATTGTCAGGAGCTATTCGATAACGCCTCCACGACTTGTCGTCCGGCTCGTATGGCGAGTGGAATCAGAGCTCTGGCTTGTCAATTGGAGTTTACATTCTGGCGGGAGAATGCTTGTCTAAATAAGATCTGAGTTCTACTTGATGCTTTTAGATCGTAAGGCCCTAAGCTACACATTGTTTGAAATGTGTTTTATTAAATAACGCTATTGAGAAGAGATCATGTCTGAACATGCTGCTGAAATTAGCTGGGAAAAAAATATCCATGCGGATGACGCTTCTACCTACTCACGTAATCACGTTGGTCGGTTTGAAGGAGAGCAGAAATTAAATATCTCTGCCGCGATCGAATACAAGGGCGATGCACGGTGTGCGGATCCTGAACAACTGTTGGTCACCGCCGCAGCTAGCTGTCACATGCTTTTTTTTCTGGCAATCGCTGAGCAACAGGGATTTCTTCCCGAGTCCTACAGCGACACGCCTGTCGGATACCTTGAGAAAGCCGACAGCGGCAATCTGGAAATTACCCTGATTGAGCTTTACCCAAAAATAGTATTCTCTGGGGAAAAACAGCCCGATGAAAAAGCTATTGCTCGTATACATGCGGGCGCACATAAAAGATGCTTTATAGGGAACTCCATTAAGGCCAAGATTACGGTAGGTAGTTACTCCTGAGTGAATAAACCAGCCTGTGCAGACCGCTTCGAGTATGCGCAGGTATAAAGGTCATAATCCATGTCTAATGTAGATGATATAGTCCTGCACGAGCGTCGAAACGACGTTGTGACGTTATGGCTTAACAGGCCGCACCAGATCAATGCGTTGTCGGAAGAAATGCTAAATGTGCTGAAAGAACAGTTGGATTTTATCGCATCCGACTCCAGCATTCGCTGTGTCGTCTTGGCCGCGAAAGGAAATGCCTTTTGCGCAGGTCACGATTTGCGCGAAATGCAGCAAAACCAAAATACAGTTTTTTACCAGAATTTATTTCGTTTATGCAGCGATGTAATGCTAAGAATCCAGTCGTTACCTGTGCCTGTAATCGCTCGTGTGCAAGGCGTTGCAACTGCGGCAGGCTGCCAGCTGGTAGCGAGCTGCGACTTGGCAGTTGCCGCAATGGAAGCCCGCTTTGGAGTTTCAGGTATTAATTTGGGACTTTTTTGCTCTACGCCATCTGTTGCGCTGACCCGGACGGTGCCCGTCAAGCGAGCTTTTGAGATGTTGTTTACCGGGAAATTTATCGATGCAAAAACGGCGGTAGAGTGGGGATTGGTCAATGAGTCCGTCGAACGTGAAGATCTCGATAGCGCTGTGGACGTTTTGACTTCTGCGATTTCCTCGAAGAGTGCGACAGCCGTTAGATATGGTAAGTCGATGATTTATCGTCAGAAATTAATGTGCGTTGAGGATGCATATGCATATGCAGCTGAAGTCATGGCGTCTAATGCCATGGAGGTTGACGCCATCGAAGGTATTGGCGCTTTTCTAGACAAGCGCTCGACAAAAAATCAATAGGTGACTTAGTAGGGCGAACGTTTGATGTTCTGTATACATAATAGGGGTGCCCGCTAATCAGTTTTCAGATGTTTTATCTAATGAGTTAAGAGTGTCATATGGCTGACGTTCAGTTAGTCGAGGCGCTGACACGAAGAGATAAATCGAAGAAAATTCTTGATGGTATTGAGTCGGCGGTAGCGACAGGGTTCAAGCGATTTAGAATTAATAGTGTTTTTCAAAGAGGAGTAGATTTTGATGAAGTGCATGACCTGGCTAAGTATGTGCTGCATCAAAGTTTGGATATTGGTTTTATTGAGGAAATGATACTAGGCGCAGTGGTTTGTCACGATCGTAGTAAAACGCTAGTTGCCAGTGATGAATGCTTGACTGTGTGAGTGATAGTTTGGATTTGCACCAGTAGTACAACGTACAGAACGGCCTTGAAAATATTATGGCGTGAGAGGCTATGACAGCTGAATAGGGTTTATATCGCCCCATAGCCATTATTTTTGTAGTGCGGGCAATAAAATTCGAGTGATGGCAGACGGTAAGCTTGTTCTCTGGTCGCAAGCTAGGCAGGTTAATCAGTTAATCAATGCTTGAGTAATGCATATATGACTTTACATAATTTCCCTACCATATACGCCGAAAGCTTTTTCACGCAGCACGCCGAATTATTTTCTCCCTATCTGACGACAGTTGGACTCAGTAAAGAGATTTTGCATTCCCCTGGATACGAAATTCCTTTATCTCAGTATGTCGCTTTATGGGAAATACTGGGTAGAGAAATCTCACCCAGCATCGGGCTCCAGGTTGGGCTGCATACCAATTGTCACGAGTGGGGCGTATTGGGGCATGCGGTTCGCAGTGCGCCGACAATGCAGCTGGTATTACATTGTTTAAGTCATTTCATTGGGGTGCTCACTCAAGGAGTCCGACTCGATATCACTAAGTCGGGCAAGTTCATTGGTCTCGGTTACCAAGTTGTAGATCCTCTAATAGTTCAACGCAAGCAGGATTCTGAATTTTCGATTGCTTCTGGCTTAAGCATGATACGTGAGGTTACCGGCTGTCCTGATCTATCACCCATTCGTGTGGAATTTGAGCATAGCGCCTGCGGTGATTTGAACACCTACAAAGAAATATTTAATTGCCCTGTGCTATTCAATCGCCCAGACAATCGCCTTGTGTTTTCGCCAAATTTGCTGGAACTGCCGATTCGTACTGCCGATATTCGCTTATTTCAGGCGTTAGAGGTATTCCTTGAGCAGAGGCGGGTCATGAGAATTGGCCCCAACGATTTACTCAATCGCCTCTTGCGCCAAGTCGCTGATAGCCTGAGCAGCGGATGCCCAAGCATAGAATATATAGCCGCCACCATGAATATGGGCGTGCGAACCCTGCAACGGCGTTTGGCTGAACACGATCTGGACTTCAGCCATCTTGTTGAAGCGGTCCGTCGGTCTCTAGCAAAAAATTATGTATCCCGTTCAAACCATAGCATAACCGAAATCGCATTTTTGCTCGGTTATACCGAGGCCAGTTCCTTTAGTCGCGCTTTCCGACGCTGGATGCAGTTGACACCTCAACAATATAGGCAGCAGGTACATGTGAAGCCTTCACTGATTGGCACATGATGCCGTCATTTTAGTCTTGCGCGGACAAGCCTACCCGTCGTGTGTTCGGTAGATATTCACCTGAGCTATATACTTTTTGGGAGTGAAGATGTTTCTGCAAAGTAAAAATCGTAATAGATTTTTCATTAACAGTGTGTGGGCTTGCCCACAGGGCCAGCAACGGTCTCACGATGTTACCAACTCTGCCGATGGCCAGATTTATGGGGCAGTTTCATTTGGTTCAGCGCCTGATGTGAATATAGCACCAATGGTGCGAGTTTAGGAAAAGTAAACTGGTTGGCAGATAATTCGAAAGCGGGCCTTCGGCAATCTTACGGATTGATGGTTAATTATTCCTATAAGCCTGATGAAATCGACTTAAATTGCCAGGTCTATGCCGAAAGCGGTGAACTGCCTGTGAGCTCTGAAGTGGGAAAGTTAGCGATGAAGGCGCAATCGCGCCGTGGTGGTCTGGTGGTGCAAAAAATAAGACGGAGAAGTCAACTTGAAGATTAATAGAGCTAAAGCGGCGCTGCTAGTAATAGATATGCAACCTAAGGTGTTGCAACTAGTGCCCGATCACCAGAACGTCCTTCAGAACTGTCAGTGGTTGGTAGGGTTGTGTGAAGATCTTGAGATCGCCGTGCGATTTTCCGCGCACTATTCCAACGGATTGGGTCCTATATCAGATGACCTGTTGGCATGCTCCCAGAAACCTACGATTATAAATAAGAAGTATTTTTCTTGCGTTGAAGAGGGTGGGAACACTGCTAAAGAATTTCGTTTGCAAGATCAATGGATTCTGTGCGGCATCGAAACACACGCTTGTGTGATGCTTACTGCATTGGACCTCGTCGCTGCTGGAAAACAGGTTTTCGTGGTTATCGACGCTGTTGGTTCACGAGCGGAAATCGACAAGTCGGCGGCAATAAGTCGATTGCAAGCTGCGGGTGTCATTCTGGTTACACGAGAGATGGTTCTATTTGAATTGCTGCGATGCGCGGGAACTGAAGAATTCAAAGCATGCAGTAAAAAATATTTGAAGTAGTTTTTTCAACTTATTGTTGTCTTTAGGAGTTCATATGAATATGAAAAAAATTGGTGTTCTTGGCGCGGGTACCATGGGCAGCGGGATCAGTCAGGTTTTCGCAATCAATGGATACGACGTCGCACTGATTGACATCTCGGCTGCCGCGCTTGACCGAGCTATGGATACCGTAGAGAAAAGTTTGTCCCGTCTGCTCAGTAAGGAAAAAATTATCGGTCAACAGAAGTCGGAGGCTCTATCAAGGATTCGAACGGGGGTCAATCTCTCGGACCTGGCCGATTGCGACGTCGTGATTGAGGCCGCGACCGAAAACCTTGAATTGAAGTTGCACCTGATGGCCCAGTTAGACGCCATTGTGCGCCCGGAAGCAATCTTGGCATCTAATACATCTTCGATCTCTATTACCCGACTGGCTGCAGCGACTACGCGACCTGAACGAGTGGTTGGCTTGCACTTTTTTAATCCCGTTCCAGTCATGGCCCTTGTTGAAGTTATTCGCGGGCTTCAAACCAGCGAATCGGCGTTTTCTTCGATGGAGGCATTAGCCAAGGCGGTAGGGAAGACGCCGGTAAAAGTGAAAAATAGTGCGGGCTTTGTTGTAAATCGCCTGCTTTGCCCAATGCTCAACGAAGCGGTGTTTGCCTTGAGTGAAAATCTCGCATCGGCGTCTGAAATTGATGAGGCCATGAAAATGGGCGCCAACCATCCTATTGGCCCCCTGGCACTGTGCGACATGATTGGCCTTGATGTTCAATTAGCCGTGATGCAAGTTCTATTCGAATCGTTCAAAGACTCCAAATATCGCCCAGCTCCACTCCTCGTGGAAATGGTAGAGGCGGGCTATCTCGGACGTAAGACAGGCCGTGGCTTTTACCAATATTAATTGACGTCCGTTTAACCCTAAATTCAGCGCGAGCTTCTGGTCACGGTAAGCTGATTAGCCTATTGACGTGTGCATGGGTCTGTGTGATGCGTGGTTGATCAGCAGTCCGTAGTCTTGCGCTGAATTAGTGTTTATAGGCGTTATTTTGTGGTGACCCAACTGTACATCTTCGGAGAGTTAAAAATTGGATAGTCATGGCTCTGTCGTCGTTGAGGTTCATGGGCGTGTAGGATTGATAAAAATCAATCGGCCTGATGTTCTTAATGCGTTGAATGATGAGGTTATGGATAGGATTTCTGATGCGGTCGACTTGTTTGAGACCGATGAAGAAATAGGTTGCATCGTTCTCACAGGCGGCGATAAAGCCTTTGCGGCTGGCGCGGACGTCCAGGCGATGAAGTCATTTGATTATATGCATGCCTATAAGACTGATTTTGTTTCCCGTAATTGGGAGCGACTGGGTAAGTCTCGAAAACCCGTAATTGGCGCAGTCGCGGGGTTTGCCCTCGGGGGCGGGTGTGAGCTTGCAATGATGTGCGACATCATCATCGCTGCCGAGAACGCAAAATTTGGTCAGCCCGAAGTTCGGCTTGGCATTTTGCCGGGAGCAGGGGGCACGCAGCGGTTGACTCGTGCCCTTGGCAAGGCTAAAGCCATGGATTTGTGTCTCACGGGCCGGACGATGGATGCTTTTGAAGCCGAAAAATCCGGGCTTGTAGCACGTGTAGTGCCTGTTGAGCGTCTTCTGGATGAAGCATTAAGCGCAGCCCAGGCCATCGCTGGCTTCTCGCTCCCTGTCACGATGATGATTAAAGAGTCTGTTAATCGTGCATTCGAAAGCAGTCTTGCGGAAGGTCTGTTGTTCGAGCGGCGCCTTTTTCATTCTGCCTTCGCTTTAGAGGATCAAAAAGAAGGGATGGGCGCGTTTCTTGCCAAAAGGAAAGCAATATTCAAACACCGATAGTGAGAAATATCGGTTCGTGGCCGCACCGCCGCGAATTCTAACCGCGGCTTTTGGTTTCATAGAAGAATGGATCACCAATCCGGAAGCTCCCGTGGCTTATGCCCGATTTCCGAATCTGCGTCATTGCCAAATTAGCGGCTCATTTGTACCGCAGCAGATTGATTGTCATTGGATGACAAGAGCCTGTCATTGTATGACAAGCAGCTGCTTGCAATTGCGAGTAGTGTGCTTGCTAGGCGAGCGCTCACTTTTTTAGTTGCGTTTTTTAATCGGTTGGTTAAAGGCATATAGGTTGTGTAGCTCAACGCGACATGAATAGTGTCGGTGCCGAAGCGTGCAACTTAATAATAAATTTAGTGGAGTTTCCATGTCTACATCTGAAGTGTTTATCGTCAGCGCCACACGAACTGCAATTGGCTCCTTCGGTGGCACGCTAAAGGATATACCGCCATCGCAATTGGCGACGACGGCCGTGCAGGCTGCCTTGCGACGCAGCGGTTGCGCACCGGACCGTGTTGGCAATGTTGTGATGGGTACTGTAATCCCAACCGATACGCGTGACGCCTATCTTTCTCGGGTTGCCGCAATCCAGGCCGGCATACCTAAGGAGACTCCAGCGTTCAACGTCAATCGCCTGTGCGGGTCCGGCCTGCAGGCGATTATTTCAGCGGCACAGGGCCTGTTGTTGGGGGAAAACGAGGTTGCAGTTGCCGGCGGTGCCGAGAGCATGAGTCGTGGGCCCTACATGCTTCCTGGCGCACGATGGGGTGGGCGTCTGGGCGACATGCAGGCGATTGACTACATGCTGGGTATTTTGCATGACCCCTTTCACCGCATTCACATGGGCATTACCGCCGAGAACATCGCCGAGCGTTATGGTGTCAGCCGCGCCGATCAGGATGCGCTCGCGCTGGAAAGCCAGAAACGTGCGGCTCGCGCCATCTCTGAGGGTCGCTTTGTCGGGCAGATCGTACCGGTTGAAGTGAAAACGCGTAAAGGCATGCAACTGTTCGAGGTCGATGAGCACGTGCGCGGTGATGTCACGCTGGAAGAGTTGGCAGCTATGAAAGCGGCGTTCAAACCGGACGGGACAGTTACAGCCGGCAACGCTTCGGGCTTGAACGACGGCGCCGCAGCGCTGCTGTTGGCAACTGATGCGGCGGTCAAGAGCGATAACTTGCGTCCGCTGGCGCGTCTGGTCAGCTACGCGTGTTCCGGCGTTGAGCCTGAGTTGATGGGGCTGGGGCCGATTCCTGCTACTCGTCTTGCTCTGAAACGCGCTGGCTTGACGGTCGCAGATCTTGACGTGATCGAGTCCAACGAAGCCTTCGCTTCCCAGGCTTTTGTTGTGGCATGCGAGCTTGAATTTGATCCTGCCAGAGTCAACCCGAACGGTTCGGGTATTTCCATCGGTCATCCAGTGGGTGCTACCGGAGCGATGATTGTGACCAAAGCTGTCCACGAACTGCATCGCATCCAGGGACGCTATGCATTGGCGACCATGTGTATCGGTGGTGGTCAGGGCATCGCAGCGATCTTTGAGCGCGTCTAGAGGTGCGTCGGTGAATGAATCAAATGGGTGATAAGTGCGCTGAGGAGTCTATCCCTTCACGATTGGAACCGCTGCGCAAAACCGCCTTGCAGCTTTTCGCCCAGCGAGGTTTTGCTCGGGTAGGCGTACGCGAACTAGCGCAGCAACAGGGGATGGGCCCCGGCTCCTTTTACTGCCATTTTGAGAGCAAAGAACAGCTGTTGTTCGAGTTGATCGAGGAGCTCTTCACCGACTTACTCGCGTTAGCGCGGTGCCGCGATAAGGATTGCTCTCTTGCGTGCCTGAAGGCGTTCGTGCATGCGCATATTGGCTTGCACGAGCGACGCGCCATGCATTTTCTAATCGCTGAGCGTGAATTCCACTGCCTTTCGCTGGAGCACCAGCAACACATTTGCAAGATGCGACGAGAGTATGAACATCGTTTTTTGGTCCTGTTGCGCGAGGCTGGGGCGAGCGCACCCTCGCCGGTGCTTGCGGCGACCGTGCACGCGGTAATGGCCTGGTTGAACAACCTGCCAAGCTGGCTGGAACAGTCTGAACTGACAGCATCGCAGAGGCCCGCAGTATTGAGTGCAATTGTGCTTGGATCGCTTTCCAGCGTTCTGCCGTTTTCGGTGCACACCGTTCTTTGGAATGTTCCCGTGACCCGCAAGCGTATTGCTCGCAAGTGAAGCTGGCTCTACATCAACCACTGCATACCCATGCAAACAATATTAAGAGATTCTGTTATGGCTGATTACAAAGCTCCATTGCGCGATATGCGCTTTGTCCTCAATGAAGTGTTCGAGGTCTCCAAGTTGTGGGCTCAACTGCCTGCCTTGGCCGAAGTAGCAGATGAAGAGACCGCTATGGCCATCCTGGAGGAGGCCGGAAAAGTTACGGGTGAAGTGATCGCTCCGCTCAATCGCAGCGGCGACGAAGAGGGATGCTCGTGGCGTGACGGCGCAGTGAAGACTCCTGCAGGTTTCCCCCAGGCCTACCGAACCTATGCAGAAGGTGGCTGGGTGGGAGTCGGCGGTGCGCCAGAATTTGGCGGGATGGGCATGCCTAAGTTGATCGGTGCCCAGGTCGAAGAAATGGTCAACTCGGCAAATATGTCGTTTGCGCTGTACCCGATGTTGACTGCCGGGGCCTGTCTGTCGATTTTGAACCACGCCAGTGAAGAGCTGAAGACCCGATACCTGCCCAATATGTACGAGGGCCGGTGGACTGGATCAATGTGCCTGACTGAACCGCATGCCGGCACCGATCTTGGGATTATCCGTACCAAGGCCGAACCGCAGGCCGATGGCAGTTATACGGTCACCGGTACCAAAATATTCATCACCGGTGGTGAGCAGGACCTGACCGAGAACATCATCCATCTGGTGCTGGCCAAGCTTCCTGACGCTCCGGCTGGCCCTAAGGGTATCTCGCTTTTTATCGTGCCCAAGTTCTTGGTCAACGCCGATGGCTCTTTGGGTGAACGCAATGCAGCCCATTGCGGCTCGATCGAACACAAGATGGGCATCAAGGGCGCGGCCACCTGTGTGATGAACTTCGATGGCGCCACCGGCTGGATCGTCGATGCGCCAAACAAGGGGCTGGCGGCGATGTTCACCATGATGAACTACGAGCGCCTGGGCGTTGGTATCCAAGGTCTGGCGTTGGGCGAGCGGTCATACCAGAACGCGGTCGAATACGCCCGGGACCGTATCCAGAGTCGCGCACCGACTGGAGCCCAAGTCAAAGACAAGGTTGCGGATCCGATCATCGTGCACCCGGACGTTCGCCGTATGTTACTGACGATGAAGGCTCTGAACGAGGGGGGGCGTGCTTTCTACAGTTACGTGGCGATGCAACTGGACACTGCCAAGTACAGCGAAGATGCCACCACGCGAGAGCGTGCCGAAGAAATGGTTGCCTTGTTGACCCCTGTGGCAAAGGCGTTCCTCACCGATATGGGTTTAGAGACCACGGTGCATGGCCAACAGGTCTTTGGCGGTCATGGTTTCAT
This sequence comes from Pseudomonas sp. CG7, assembly GCF_023701885.1. NCBI lineage: Bacteria > Pseudomonadati > Pseudomonadota > Gammaproteobacteria > Pseudomonadales > Pseudomonadaceae > Pseudomonas > Pseudomonas sp. CG7. The sequence goes on from NZ_JABAEE010000026.1 coordinate 18,844, forward strand.
TCGCGAGTGGGGCCAGGAACAGTTGATCCGGGACTGCCGCATCACCCAGATCTACGAAGGTACAAATGGCATCCAGGCGCTCGACTTGATGGGGCGCAAGGTGGTCGGCTGCGGTGGTAGTTTTTACAAGCATTTCAGTAACGAAGTGAAGGATTTCATCAGCGCCGCCGATGAGGGCTTGAGCGAATTCACCGTACCGTTGCAAACAGCCATCGACACCCTTGATGCGCTCACCGCTTGGGTCATCGTGCAGGCCAAGGCTAATCCTAATGAGATCGGCGCCGCCTCGGTGGAGTACCTCCAGGTTTTCGGTTACACCGCATACGCCTACATGTGGGCGCTGATGGCGCGCGCAGCTTTGGACAAGCAAGAACAAGAAGATTTTTATGTCAGCAAACTCGGCACCGCGCGCTTCTACTTCGCTCGTCTGTTACCACGCATCCAATCATTGAGCGCGGCAGTAAAGGCCGGCAGTGAATCGCTTTACGAACTCGACGCCGCGCAGTTCTGACCCCTTGGGGCGCTGGCCGACATCAGTTCAAACGATGGTGCCAGCGCCAACAAGACCTTATTGAAATCCCTCTGGGAGATGTCCTCATGGTTAAAACAAAAATAATTCTCCCTTCGCCAGGCGCGTACGAGTACCCATTGCTGATCAAGAGTCTGCTGCTTTCAGGGCAGCGCTATGAAACAGAACAGGAGATTGTCTACGCTGACAAGCTGCGTTACAGCTACCGCTCGCTCAATGAGCGTATCCGGCAAATGGCCAACGTGCTGACCGCTGCAGGCGTCAAGGCTGGGGACACCGTGGCGATGCTGGATTGGGACAGTCATCGCTATCTGGAGTGCTTTTTCGCGGTGCCGATGATCGGCGCCGTGCTGCATACGGTAAATGTTCGCCTGTCTGCCGAGCAGGTGCTTTATACGATGAACCATGCGCAGGATGATTTAGTCCTTGCCCATGACGATTTTCTGCCGCTGCTGGAACAAATTCATGGCGGACTGACGACTGTCAAAGGCTACATCCAACTGAGCGACGAGACGGCCAAGGCAACGACTTTGCCCGTAGTGGGCGAGTACGAGCAGTTGCTGTCCCAATCCCCTGTGACTTATGACTTCCCCGATTTTGACGAGAACTCGGTTGCCACCGTGTTCTACACAACAGGCACGACCGGTAACCCGAAGGGTGTGTTCTTCAGCCATCGTCAACTGGTGCTGCATACCCTGGCCATGGTGGGCACTTTTAGTGCCTATCAAGGGTTGCCGCTGCTTCGCTCTGACGATGTCTATATGCCAATCACCCCAATGTTCCACGTACACGCCTGGGGAGTGCCCTATGTGGCGACGTTGATGGGGGTGAAACAGGTTTATCCGGGACGCTATGAACCCAATGCCCTGGTTCGCCTCTACCGGAAGGAGAAGGTTACGTTCAGCCACTGCGTGCCAACCATTCTGCAGATGATTCTGGGTTGCCCCGAGGCAGCCGGGACGGACTTCAGTCGCTGGAAGATGCTCTTGGGCGGGAGTGCCCTGGCACTTGGCACCGCAAGTCAGGCGGCAGCAACTGGCATGCAGGTGTTTAGCGGTTACGGTATGTCCGAAACCTGCCCGATTTTATGTGCAACTTATCTACGGGCTTCTGAACTTGAACAGTCAATGGAGGAGCAGCTACCGCTCAGGATCAAAACCGGAGTGCCAGCTGCAATGGTCGACCTGAAGATCGTCGACGCCGGGGGCAAGGACGTTTTGCACGACGGAGAGTCGATGGGGGAGGTGGTGGTACGTGCGCCCTGGTTGACTCAGGGCTACCTGCATGACCCGGAAAAAGGTGCCGAACTCTGGGATGGGGGCTGGCTGCACACCGGCGATATCGGTTCTATCGATGCGCGCGGCGTATTGGAAATCAAGGACCGTATCAAAGATGTGATCAAGACTGGCGGCGAGTGGATCAGCTCTTTGGAATTGGAGAGTCTGATCAGTAAGCATCCTGCCGTCATGTCCGTTGCGGTGGTGGGTATTCCTGATCTTCAGTGGGGCGAACGGCCAATGGCGATGGTTGTATGCGCACCATCATTGCAGATCAATCAGGCGAATCTGGAGGATCACCTGATGCAGTTCGTTGACAGCGGCAGCATTAATAAATGGGCAATCCCTAAAAAATTCCTGTTCGTCGATGATATCCCCAAGACAAGCGTTGGCAAAGTTGACAAAAAACTAATACGAGAAACCGAGCTCGCGGAGCGAGGATGATTATTTTGCTTTCAGGAGTTTGAGATCGTTGGTTGAGTGATCAACCGGCTTGCATCTGGTCGAGAGCCGCTTACACGAACGTTCGTGGTGTACGGAAACAGTAGTCATCACGGCCAGATCAAGCAGGCAAGGAAACTCTGTTGACCGGCAAATCCTCAATCTGCTGGTGGGCCCAATACGTCGCGACCTGATGATCAGCGATACTCAGATGAGTCTGTTGATGGGACTGTCGTTTGCGCTTTTCTACACCGTATGCGGCATTCCTCTCGGGCGCCTGGCCGACACCAGGAGCAGGCGCGGCTTGATCGCCTTTGGCATATTGTTCTGGAGCGCGGCCACCGCAGCCTGTGGTTTGGCCAGGCTTTACTGGCAATTCCTGATCTGCCGGATCGGCGTTGGCGTCGGAGAGGCAGCCCTGTCACCCGCGGCCTATTCACTGATAGCGGACAGCTTTCCCGCCGAGCGCCGTGCCACGGCAATCAGTGTCTATTCGATGGGGGTATACCTCGGCTCGGGCTTCGCGTTTCTGTTTGGTGGTTTGGTCATCAAGTTGGCCTCTGCACAAGGTGACGTATTGCTGCCGGTGCTGGGTGAAGTGCGTCCCTGGCAGCTGATTTTTCTCGCGCTTGGCGCAGCAGGGTTACTTTTCAGTCTGCTTCTCTTGGCGATCAGGGAACCTGCCAGACACGACGTCGGCGCTGGTATTGCGGTGCCGTTAAAGGAGGTTGCACGGTATATCCGCGCTAACAGACGCACCGTGATTTGCCATAATTTCGGCTTTGCCGGCTTGGCGTTCGCCGGTTACGGCAGTGCGGCGTGGGTTCCGACATTCTTCATTCGCACCTATGGCTGGGACGCCGGTCAGGTCGGGATCGTATACGGCGGCATAATGGCAGTGTTTGGTTGCCTGGGCATCGTGTTCGGCGGAAGGTTGGCCGACTGGATGGCGAGGCGGGGCAGCAGCGACGCCAATATGCGTGTCTGTCTATATGCTACCCTGGGTGCTTTACCTTTTGTACTGGCCTTCCCTTTGATGGAGAGCGCGCAATGGGCGGCGATTCTGGTCGCACCCGCCGTGTTCTTTCTGAGCATGCCGTTTGGTGTGGCGCCGGCGGCCATTCAGGAGATCATGCCTAACTCGATGCGCGGGCAGGCATCCGCGATTTACCCGTTTGTGATAACGCTGATTGGCTTGGGCATCGGGCCAACGGCGGTAGCGGTAATGACCGACTACGTCTTTGGCGATGATATGTCACTTCGCTACTCACTGATGATTGTCACCAGCATCGCGGTGTTGTCCTCAGTTCTGTTGCTGAGCTTGAGTCTGAAACCCTATCGCGACAGCGTGGTGCACCTGCAACTGTGGGCGACCAGGGCGACCTGAACATCCATTTCGGCGCAAACACGGAGGACAACGCGCTCTATTGGTGCAGGGAACTATTGCAGGTCCGCGGTAATTTGAGACGGTGCACCCTTGGTGCACCTGCCTCACGTTTGGTAGCGGGGCTTTGGTGCATAGGTTCAGCGCATGGCGCAGAAATTGCCTGATTCGTTTACTTCGCTTACCGATTCCGGTTTGCGGATATGGGCAATTGGCAAGCTTGCTACCGGTTTTGCCAAAATTGGCAATTCGCTCGTGGGGCACATATGCATCATTTACGACTACCCAGCGCTTCCCCTGTTACAAGCTTCAAGGGTCAGTGTGTCGTCGCTCAACATGCGTTGTTCGATCAGGCGAACGAAACGCGCTTGTTTCTTCGGTCCGTACATCCCGGTCAGATACCCGTAACGGCTCACGCCATAGCGTTGGTCGTCGATTTCACCCGGCAGCGTGGCCTCAGCGTAGATGCCGTCCTGCGAGACTGCCATTTACAGGTGGATCGCCTGCATTCGCCCTCTACCAGCCTGACCAGAGAGCAAGAGCTGAAAGTGTTCGAGAATCTCCTGGTACTGAGTGGCGATGCGACGGTAGGGTTTGAGATCGGAAGGCGTCTGCACGTTTCCTGCTTCGGCCTGCCTGGCTACACGATGTTGGTCAGCGCAACGGTCAAGGATGCCATCCAGTGCTTGAGCAACTTCCCGTTGCTGATGGGCCTGTACTTTAACGTCACCATGCGAGAGGAGGGTGACTGGACAGCGATCGTCGTTGATGACTACTTCTACGCAAAACAGCTCGAACCCATGTGCACAGACATGATGCTCGCCGCGATCATGGCGATCATGGCGATCATCGCGGACCTCGCCGGGCGTCCGATACAGCCTCTCGACGTTACGCTTCAACACACTCGCCCTTCATATCATGACTACTGCACCGATCTGTTTGGTTGCGAAGTCCATTACGGGGCGCCGGAAAACGCGATTTATTTCCCCACTGTTCTGTTGAATCAGCCTGCTGCGCTGGCCAACGCCGTCAGTGGCGAGGCGCTCTACCTGCAATGCCTCGACATGGAACGCGATGGTGCGGCCAAGGTCACCAGTGACCTCATTTCGCAGATTCGCGGTTTGCTCAATCGGGAGCTGAGTGAGTTCAGCACATTGGGGCGTGTGGCTGAGCATTTTTTCCTTACGGAACGGACGCTGCGGCGTCGTCTGAAGTCGTTCGACATTTCCTTCCAGCAATTACTCGACGAGGCACGCCAGAAACGGGCTGAGGACTTGCTGCGAGGGGATGAAAATTGCCGAAATTGCGGAGTTTCTCGGCTATAGCGACATCGCCAGTTTTCGTCATGCCTTTCGGCGATGGACCGGATTATCCCCCAGCGAATTTCGCCACCAGACAGTGAGCTGATCACGTCCGCGCTGAAATCTTCTCCCCCTCCCGATCGCTACCGATTGCCGACTTCCAGATGAGCCTTGCTGGCCGCCTGCGTTCTCCTGCCCGCACCGTTAATGAGCAATCAGAGTGCTGCCGACCCACTTCCGGCAGCAATGCCTGTTGTCCGAATTTATCCCCTGTTTTGTCCTTTTTGGCTCTGACTTCGCGAGTCCGGTCGCCCTAGAGAATAAGCGTGCAAGTGGCGACCCTAGAAGTCGCCCGTTCGTTGGATTTCAACCACGTACAGGACTAAAACGCATGAATCAAATAGTCGCAGAGGGCACGGCGCTCGACGATAGGTCGGCCAGATCACGTACAGCCAATACCACATCGCCAAGACGCACTCTGCCATTTGGCTGCGAGCGTATGGTATTCATCGAGAGAGCAGGACCCGTTATTGATGATTTTGCCAGCGGCACCGAAACTCCCCCCATCAAAGGCGTCCATTTGCCTTCCTTGTCGACGATGCCCTCCGGGTCTGCAACCGCGGCTGTTTCCAGCGCCGACGTTGTCGCGTGTCAACGCTGGGTAATAGTCGTCCGAACGCAGACTTCCTTTTGGACGTCGGTGGCATGGCGGGTGCCAGCGTAGCCATCCTCCCGAAATGCGTGCAGCTTATGCGGCTTTGCTCGCAAGGCTGCTCGAGGCGCGACGTGCTCTCGAAGCGAGGGGAAGGCTCAGATTCGATAGCTGGCTGCTGGGTGTGGATGCTGCAACAAGCGGTCTTGGTTGAAGAGTTTTTCCCTCAACGTTCCTGGTGTGTATTCAGTCTTGTAGATTCCCCGCTCCTGAAGGACGGGAATAAGCAACTCGACGATGTCCTTGATCGTGTCGGGTGCCACCGCATACGCCAGGTTGAAACCATCAATATCAGTTTCCTCTATCCACTGTTGCAGCTCATCAGCGACCCGTTGAGGGGAGCCTACGATCAAGGGACCAGAACCGCCTACGGCGATGTGCTCGGCAACTTCACCTACCGTCCAGACCCTGTTCGGATCGGAGACAGCGGTCATTGTAATGCCCGCACACAGACCCTCATCGTCAGCGGTCGAGATGACGGGTACCTAGACCGCGCTTTTGGATGCAGACCGCGCAGTCGTGATCCGAGTCGCGCGGTTGTTGCTTTAACTAAGGAAAGCTGTCAGAAATCCTCCAAGTCAGCGTTCCGGCTATTCGGTCGGGGAGTGATTAATATAGCAACGACTAAAATCACTGTGATTGGAATCGCGACAATGATCCAGATGGTGGACCACGAAAAGGTGCTTACCATTGGCTGGATTAGTAAGGACGAAATTCCAAATCCGGCCCACGCGCACCCCGAGGCGAATGCACTGCCCGTGCCGCGAACCCACGTTGGAAATGCTTCCTGGCTCAGATTGGGAGCAGCCCCCCAAAGTGCCAGCGCTAACACCATACAAATGATGAAGATAGGAATTAGGGTGTTGGTTTCTGACATTAGCAGCCCTACGCACGCCAGACCGCTGATGATCGACAGCGTGATTAACGTCCAATGAGAGCCACGCATAACAGTAAACAATCCGGTGGCGACTGTAGCCACCACGCCAACCCAGCTTCCGATTGTAATAGCATTATTTGCCGTGACGAAGTCGATGCCGCGCGTGTTCAAATATGGAATCGAGTAGTAGGACGTGAGCTGGTTTATCCAGACAGCGAAAAAGTAGAACATACTGACCCCAATGGTGCGGCGGCGCAGCCCAGGGGAGAAGAGAGTCTTGATCGACGGTTTGGCCTGTCGGAGGGCGGCGAGCTCCTCGCTACTCATTCTCTTGATTGCCAAGAATCGGGGAGTTTCCTTGATAGTGAATGCTACGAGCAGCGCTAATACGAAGGGGAGCGCGCCAATAAGAAGGAAAGTAGGTCGCCAACCTATGCTTGTTGCAACCTCACCGGAAAACAGTGCAGACAACCCGAACCCGAGCCCCCAGCCCGCCGGAATACATCCGACCATCCACCCACGATGCTTAGATGGAACTGACTCAGCAATTAACACTCCGGCGGTTGCCCACGTCACGTACCCAACGGTAGCGATCGTGCGGGCGACCGTGAATGAAGCAACGTCCCACGCTAAGCTGGATAGCATGGTGAATACTGCTGTGATGGAGAGCGCGGCGACCATAACGGGCTTCCTGCCCCATTTATCAGTCGCGCGTCCAACCACCATCATCGCAATGACCCCGCAAGTTATAAAGCCAGCGGCATAGATATATCCTAGAGTCGTGAGGTCCAGGCCTAGGTCTTTGCTGAGTAATGGAAAAGCCGTAGGCAGTAGGGCCGAGTCCGCTGCAACGGATGCGTATCCTAAAACGCCAAGGATCATGACCCATATATGATACGCGGTGAGTCGGTCTTTAACCGCCCCCACCTGGCCGTTAGCTATAGTTACAGCCGACATTTGACTCTCCTATCGATAAGCATCGATTGGTCGATTTAGGGGGGGCAGGAATATGTATCGGATCTAAGTGGCCAAGTTTTTGAGCATTGACCTATTTTTTAAAAAGGTCTTTTGTATCGATCTGCTCGTCTGGCGTTGACTCTTCAACCTGGGATAGTAAATTGATGACTGGCCGTGTCGGAATACCGTTGAGTTGGTGTGTAGTCCCTGGGCCGCTCTCCGGTGTGCTTCCGTGCCAGTACTCCACTACGTGCCGTGCCGGAGTCCGGTTGATGTGCAATTGAAATATGTCAGGGCGTGAGTAGTGGCCAACGGGATCGGCCCCGCACTTTGCTCCATCGATCAGGTCAAAATCGAGATCAGCAATTAACAAACCTTCCTCATCCAGAGCGAGCTTATTGCCGAGACTTTCACCGTTCGGTCCCCAGATTCGACTGCATCCGCCGCCAACTTCGAAGGTCTCGCGACTCATATCGTCGTAGGTGAAATAATCGACGCCTTCCTGACTGATGATGTTGTGCGCTTCAAGGACAAATACCTGACCCTCAACTGCGTAAGTTCGGTTGGCTGCATGCGTGACATCGGGAGCGAAGGATTCGACCAGTTTTGCGTGGTTCGACATGTTCGGCCAAGCTGCCACATGGATTTGTTCGCCCATGCTAAACAAGGCGTATTTCGAGAGTGGTTGAAAGTGTTCCCAGCAATTCAGGGCGCCAACCCTTCCCACAGATAATTGATGTACCTGTAAGTCTGCTCCGGTCCCATCGCCAAAAATTGAACGTTCAACGTGCGTAGGCTTGATCTTACGTCGAACAGAAATAAGTGCGCCCGTTTCGTCAAATGTCGCTTGAGACATGTAGAGGCTGCCCCGGTCATATTCGGAGAAACCCATGACAACGATGATATTATTTGCGCGTGCAGCAGCCGCTATGCGTCGTATTTCCAATCCGTTTCGTGTAATCGAATTCCTCTGATAGAGCTGGCTAAATTTTAGTCCGAAAGTAAACGGACCTTGCCAGATCCATCCGGGATAGCCCGGGATGAACACCTCGGGAAACGCAATGATTTGGACGCCTTGTTTTGCAGCTTTCTGAATCCACTCGATTGCTTTGTCAATGCTGGCGTCCTTGTCCATCCATACTGGCTCCAACTGAGCCACTGCTGCCTTAATTTTGTTTTTCGTCATGATTTCCCCCATGCATCTGTTTAGTGATGTTTTTTTTGTTATCGAAGTGGATGAAAATTCAGGGCAGTAATTGAAATGTAATATCGCTCGGCAAAATCACGACATCAAATGAAAAAAACCGATCCTCTCCTGTCGAAAAATTCGATAGTTGGGATCGGTCTTTACTCTAAGTATGCGGCACGATGCACCCACTTCAATTCAATAACTGTGTTGCACTCAGCTCCTGCAACCGCCAAACGTATTTTTGACAGGCCCACGCAGTATTAGCCAGTTCGATATAGCACGCGTCACAAGTCTCCATACCTTTCACAACTACAGCCATTTGCATCACCTCACCCATCATTTCAATCGGGCATTTGAAATAGAAGCGTTTACGGGGGCGCATTTTTAGTTGCAACGCAATGGTATCCAACTGTGCCCGGCTGTGTCCCGACAAGTCCATCCCCTTGGGCAGGTACTGACGAATCAGACGGTTGATGTTTTCGTTGCTGCCGCGCTGCCAGAGCTGTGCGGGTCGCAGAAGTAAATGGCCACGCCGGTCTGTTGGGTGATTTCAGCATGCCGCGCGCGTTGGCCTTGCCCTTGATCAGATCTCCTTCCCAATGCCCAGGCATTAGTCTGTCTTCGATCTCCGGCGGGCGCACATGGATGCTGAGGGGAGCTGGCCGCGCCAATCCACCCCTCCAGATCGCGGCCTGCGTGTCGTCTTGCTTTGGCGCAGACAGATCCGACCGGCAGGGCATAGATGGCGTTGTAGATCGTCTCGCGACAGACGTAGGCATCTCCAAGGTTGGGCATGTTCATACTGCGCAGCTTGCCGGCAATCTGCTCGGGAGACAAACGCTCACGCAGCATGTGGGTCACCAACTCGAATCGCTCGCTACCCGGCAACAACGTTCGCAACGGTCGACAAGCCTGTCGGCGGGCCTGGCATCTGCTTCTGGGCCATGCGGGCCGAGTAGCCGCCGCAGGCAGGTCGATTACGGCGCAGCTCCCGACTGATGGTCGAAGGCGATCAAGCAGGCAATCCTGTTCAGGCTCAAGCCTTTGGCATGACCGATTTGAATGGTGGCGCGTTCTTCAACGCTGAGTTAGGAATAAGACCTAGGGGCAGCACCGTACCGGAAAGGTCAGGTGTTGCACTCAGTTTTTGCCGCCGCCGAGTCTGACCATGTTTATGCGTTTGCTCGAGGAGCGATGCGCAGCGCCGGATCTACTGATTTGAGCGATGTCGCAGCCACCCATTAGCAGGTTCTGCGCATGTAATTGTCAGTGTTGGTCATCACGAAAGAATCGGTCGACGTCTATGTGACCATTGGCAAATGCGGGTGAGATTTTGCGTATTCATTAATGCTGGTGCCGGGAACCGGTCAAAAACAGGCATGGCCAAGTTGCGACCATGCCTTGGGGCAACGCTAGTCCTCGGATTGCACGAGACGGCTGGGCTCTGATTTTTTACAACTTGATCCAGGTCGCCTTCAGCTCAGTGTACTTGTCGAAAGCATGCAACGACTTGTCGCGACCGTTGCCCGATTGCTTGAAGCCACCAAACGGCGCGGTCATGTCGCCCCCATCGTACTGGTTGACCCACACGCTACCGGCACGCAGGGCCTTGGCGGTAAGGTGTGCCTTGGAGATGTCGGCAGTCCACACCGCAGCAGCCAGGCCGTACGGACTGTCGTTGGCGATGTTAATTGCTTCCTCCACGGTATCGAATGTAATCACCGACAGCACTGGGCCGAAGATCTCTTCCTGGGCGATCTTCATCGCGTTGTTTACGCCGTCGAAAATCGTCGGCTCAACATAAGTGCCACCCGTTTCCTCAAGGATGCGTTTGCCACCGGCCACCAGTTTGGCGCCATCGGTATGGCCGGATTCGATATAGGACAGCACGTTGTTCATCTGCTGCGTATCCACCAATGCACCAACATTGGTCGCCGGATCAAGCGGATTACCAGGCTTCCAGGTTTTCAGCGCTTCGATCACCAGCGGCAGGAAGGTGTCCTTGATCGAACGTTCCACCAGCAGACGCGAACCGGCGGTGCAGACTTCGCCCTGGTTGAAAGCGATGGCACTGGCCGCTGCTTCGGCGGCGGCTCGCAGGTCCGGTGCATCGGCGAACACGATGTTCGGGCTTTTGCCACCGGCTTCGAGCCAGACGCGCTTCATGTTCGATTCGCCTGAGTAGATCAGCAGTTGTTTGGCGATCTTGGTCGAACCGGTGAACACCAGGGTGTCGACATCATTATGCAAAGCGAGCGCTTTGCCGACAGTGTGACCGTAGCCCGGTAGCACGTTCAGTACACCTTTCGGAATGCCGGCTTCGATGGCCAGCGCAGCGATGCGGATGGCGGTCAGTGGCGATTTTTCCGACGGTTTGAGGATCACCGAGTTACCCGTGGACAACGCCGGGCCGAGTTTCCAGCACCCCATCATCAGCGGGAAGTTCCACGGCACGATGGCGGCGACCACGCCAACCGGTTCGCGGGTCACCAGGCCCAACTGATCGTGCGGGGTGGCGGCCACTTCGTCGTAGATCTTGTCGATCGCTTCACCGCTCCAACTCAGGGCTTGTGCCGCGCCGGGAACGTCGATGTACAGGGCGTCGCTGATCGGCTTGCCCATGTCCAGGGTTTCAAGTAGCGCGAGCTCTTCGGCGTGTTGCTTCAGAAGGCCGGCGAAACGAATCATGGTGGCTTTGCGTTTGGCCGGAGCCAGGCGCGACCAGGCGCCGGAATCAAATGTGGCGCGGGCGTTTTTTACGGCGAGTTGGGCGTCGGCAGCATCGCAACTGGCGACATGCGCCAAGAGACGCCCATCGACTGGACTGATGCACTCGAATGTGGCATCCGACACCGCATCGGTGTATTCGCCATTGATGTAGGCGCGGCCTTCGATCTTCAGGTCCCGGGCACGTTGCTCCCAGTTAGCACGAGTTAGGTCAGACATGGCGAATTTCCTTTTTGTTGGTATTCGAAGATTATGGCTTGTGTACTGGAACGTTCGCTGGCGGGTGCGATCTGCGCTTTATCAAGGCGCACGCCACTCCCGTCAGGGTCAGTGCCAAGGCGGAGAGCTCGTTTATGCCGATGTGTTCGCCAAGCATCGCGGCCCCGGCGAGCACACCCACGATAGGGGTCAGCAAGGTGCTGATGGATGCAGTGGTGGGGGGCAGCTTTTTCAGCGCGTAGAACCACGCGATGTAGCAGATCCCCATTGGCACCAGTGTCATGTAGATAAAAACTGACCAACCAACCGCCGTGATTTTTGCCAGGTCAGCGCTTTCGAACAGCCAGCCATAAGCAAGCATCGGCAAGCTGCCAATGCCGAGTTGCCAAACCGCATTGGCCAATGGAAGCAGGGTCGGAGGCCTGAACGCCACGGTCGCCAAGGCGAACAGGATAGCTGCTGACAAGGCAAATAAGACGCCCAGTGTCTTGTTCATTCCCAGCAAAGCATTATCTGCACCGAACAGGATCAGAATCCCCGCTATGCATAGTCCCAGACCTAGCAGGCTGGCCGGGGATGGGCGCCGGCCAGTGATTGGCCAAGCCAGCAAAACGGCCCAGATAGGCATGGTATAGACCAGTTGCGCGCCTTGGCCTGCGCTGAGCCATTGCATCGACAGCGTCGAAAAACCCATCCAGATAGTGACATTGAACAAGGCCGCTATCACTAGCCGCCGGTATTGATCTCTGGGTACGCTGAGCGACTGACCACAGAATGTAGCGAACGCGGCCATCAACAGTGATGCGCAGAGTCCGGCGCTGCCGCGCGCGAACAGGGGGGGGCATTCCTGGAGCAGCAGTTTCATTGCTGGCCAGTTGAGCCCCCAACCGGGGGAGGTCACGAGCAGGCAAAAGACCCCAAGGTAGGTCGATCCGGACTTCATAAGGCGCGTGAACCCAGCGGTGGCCGGCACGTGCGCCAATGAGGCGCACGGTCGAGCATTGCCATCTGATTGAGGCGGGTAGGACTGATACATTTTTAAACGATCAGGACGGTCAATCGAAGCCGATTTCGATTTGTTGGGTCAGCACGGCATCCAGTTGCGCAACCAACCAGTCAATTTCTTCTCGTGAGAGGATCAAAGGTGGGGACAGCTGAATAAGCGGCGTCCCTTCATGGTCAACTGCAGCGCGACACAGCAAGCCCGACTTGAACAGGGCTGGCGCCAGGCGGGTGGCGACAAACTCAGTGGACGGTACGCTCGATGTCCAGGTGCGGTCGGCTTTATCGGTGACCAGCTCGAGTGAGTAGTGGAAACCGTCACCTCGTACGTCTCCAACGATGGCATGGACTTTCAGTGCTTCGAGCTTGGCCCGGAAGTAATCCTGATTGTTGCGCACGTTTTCCAGCACGCCCTCACGTTCCATGATCTCGATATTGGTCAGCGCCGCGGCACACGCAGCTGGATGACCACCATAGGTCAAACCATGCAGAAACATTTGGTGCGGGCCGTTGAGGATTGGCTCCATCACCGCATCGCTGGTAATCATCCCCCCCAACGGGAAATAGCCTGAAGCGATACCTTTGGCGAAGGTGATGATGTCCGGTTTGAGGCCGTAGCGTGTCGAACCAAACCACTCACCGAGGCGGCCAAAGCCGCAGATGACTTCATCGGCGACTAATAGCACGCCGTATTTATCGCATAACTGGCGTACCCCTTCGACGTAGCCGGCGGGCGGCGTCCGGCTACCGCCAGCATTTTGCATCGGTTCGATGAAAATCCCCGCAACAGTATCCGGGCCTTCCTGAATGATCAGTGATTCAATTTCATTGAGCAGGAAAGCCGTGAATAGCGCTTCGCTTTCACCTTCCGGGCGCATGTAGCGTTTGGTGTTGGATACATGTCGAACGCTGGACATCAAGGGCTCGAAGGTCTTGCGAATGTTGGTCATACCATTGAGTGAAAGCGCGCCATAACTGGTGCCATGGTAAGAAACACGTCGGGCGATGAGTTTGGTTTTGGCATGATCGCCCCGAGCCAAGTGATACTGGCGGACCAATTTCATTGCCGTTTCATTGGATTCCGAACCGCTGGAGGTGAAGAAAACCCGGATCATCTGCGGCGGTGCCAGTGAGGCCAGTTTTGCCGCCAGGCGGATGGAGGGCTCGTTGGCATAACCCCAGTTAGAGAAATACGGCAGTTGGCTCATTTGGCGTTTTACCGCCTCGCCAATTTCTACCCCATGGCTGTAACCAATATTCACACAGTACAGGCCGGCCAAACCATCGAGATAGCGGTTTCCAGACTCATCTTCGACCCAGCAGCCTTCGCCACGGCTCATAATCGTCAGTGGGGCGCTATCGTAATAATCAGCGTGGGTGAAGTGCAGGAGCAGGTGTTTCTTCGCCAGAGCCTGAAGTTCTTCATTTTTATTAGATGGGGCAGTAATGTTCTCAAGAATAGTCATGTGAAATTCTCTTATTCAGATTGTTGAAGCAACCTTGGTGTGGGTGCTGTTATGGAAAGTTCTAGGCTTCGTGCTGATGCAATTGCGGCGTGGGACGGCGGAACCCCTTTGTCAGCCAGAGCAGGTAGAGCAGACCGCCAGCCAGCCAAGCCAGGCCGACTTCGAAAGTGGTCACAGAGAGACTGGTCCAGAGCCAAAGGGTCAGGCTTAGGCCGATTAGCGGAATCAAGCCGTAGCGCAGAAGGGCCTGAGGTCCTCGCAACCCTTTGTCCCCGAGGAAGTGTTTGATCACGGAGAGATTGACAAAGGAGAAGGCGGTCAACGCGCCAAAACTGATCATTGTCGAGGCCAGGTCAAGACTGATCTCCAGTGCAATCAGAGACAGCAGGCTCACGACCAGGGAGGCTGAAACAGGCGTTCCGAATCGCTTGCTGGTCACGCCAAAGATGCGCTTAGGGAGTACACCGTCACGGCCCATAGCAAAGAGAATCCGCGAGACACTGGCTTGTGCGGCCATCGCGCAGGCGAAGCACCCGGCGACATAGATGGCCGTGAAAAAAGCCGAAAGCAGTTGACCGCCCACATGCTGCATTAACTGTAAACTTGCCGAGTCGACGTCCTTGAATGTGCGCCAGTCTGGAAAAGCCACGTGACCAACGTAGGCAACGAGTATGAATAGCGAGCCGCTTAGCAAGGTGCACAGCATGATGGCGCGTGGGAGGTTGCGCTTTGGGTTGCGTGTTTCTTCGGACAACGTCGACACCGCATCGAAACCCAGGAACGACAGGCACAGCGTGGCAGCACCGCTCAGCAGCCCTTGAAAATTCATATCAGCACTGAAAAAAGGTGCGGAGAAGGAAACCGGAGGGCCATCGCTGATGGAAACAACGGAAGCTGCGATGAATACGACGATAAATACGATCTGGACTCCGATCAGGCCGAAGTTGACCTTGGACAATAACTTAATGCCAACGACATTCAGTACCAATACACCGAGGATGCTGCCACAAATCCACACCGACATTGGCACGGTGGGGAAGTACTGGGCCATGTAGATGCCGATAACTAGGTAACAGATCATCGGTATGAACAAGTAATCGAGCAGCAATACCCAACCGACCATGAAGCCGACCTTTCCGCCGAATGCGGAAGTTGCATAGGCGTACGCCGATCCAGCATAAGGTAGCGAAGCGGCCATGCGGCCGTAGCCGTAAGCGGTGAACAACATGGTAATCAGAGTGACAACATAAGCAGCGGGTAGGTGCCCTGATGTTGTCTGGGTAACCAGTCCATAAGTGGTGAAGACGGTCAGTGGCACCATATAGGCCAATCCGAACAGAACGAGTGAGGGCAACCCTAAGACTCGTGACATGCGTTGCGTCGATTTCGTACTGCGTTGGCACAAGTCGACAGCGCTGGATAAATCATCAAGGGCGGCACCCTTTACGGTTATCTCATTCATTATTTTTATTCCTGTACGTGGTTGAAGTCCAACGAACGGGCGGTTTCTGGGTCGCCACATGCGAACTCATTCTCTTGCCGAAGTGGCGAGTGAAGTCAGAGCCAAGCAGGACAAAACAGGGGATAAATCCGGACAATACGATTCGCTGCCAGCGTTCGTCAGCGGGAGGCTTTTTGACTCATGAACGCGGCGCGCAGGGGGAGGCCAAGTGATTCACAAGTCTCACTTGGCGTTTGGTGGCTTTTATGGCCACGGTCATAACGGGGGAAGGGATAAGCGAGTGCGGGCGCGATCAGCTGACAGGCTGGTGGCGGTATTGGCTAGGCGAGACACCTGTCCAGCGGCGAAACGCATGGCGAAAACTGGCGATGTCGCTATAGCCGAGGAGTTCCGCAATTTCGGCAATTTTCATTCCTTTTAGTAACAAATCCTCGGCCCGCTTCTGGCGAGCTCCGCTGAGTAGTTGCTGGAAGGAAACATCAATCGATTTCAGGCGGCGTCGCAGCGTCCTTTCAGTGAGGCATAAATGCTCGGCCACACGCCCCAGCGTATCGAATTCACTCAAATTTCGTGACAGCAATTCGTTTATCTTCGATACAAGATCCTTGGAGGATTTCGTTATCAAATCGCGCTCCATATCGAGGCATTGCTGGTAATGCTCTTCGCCGCTGACAGCATTGGCCAGTGCAGCAGGAGCGAGCAGCAAATCACTGGGGAAATAGATCGCGTTCTCCGGGGCTCCGTATTGAACCTCACGACCAAACAATTCGGTGCAGGATTCATGGTGTGAGGGGCGAGCGTATTGCAGAGTGACCCTGAGCGGCTGTATTGGACGCCCGGTAAGATCCTCGATTATCGACATGATCAAAGCCAGCATCATGTCCGCGCACATGGGTTCGAGCAGCTTCGCGTAGTTGAAATCGTCAAAAACAATCGCAGTCCGGTCACCCTCATCTCGGATGGTAATGCTGTAGTACAGGCCCATTAACAATGGGAAGGCGCTCAGGCACTGGATGGCATCCTTGATCGTTGCGCTGACCAACATCGTGTAGCCCGGCAGGCCGAAGCAGGAAACGTGCAGACGCTTTCCGATCTCAAGCCCTAACGTCGCATCGCCACTCAGTACCAGGAGATTCTCGAAGACTTTCAGCTCTTGTTCTCGAGTCAGTCTGGTTGAGGGGGAGTGCAGGTGCTCGACCTGTAAATGACAGTCATGCAGCACCGCTTCTGCACTCAGTCCACGCTGTCGGGCAAGATCAATGACCATAGCGATGACGTGAGCCGTTGCGGGTATCTGGCCGGGATGTACAGAGCGAAGAAACAGGCTTGTCTCGTTCGCTTGATCTGACAACCCCGGTTTAACGCCGGCGGGACGGCTGTTGAAGTGCGCAGGGGGAGAGGTAGCGACTTGTCGTGAATGATGCATGGGTGCCCTCGAACGGATTGCCGGCCACAAAACGGGTACGAAGTTTACCGATTTTCATACCCCAATCCGGAAACCATGAGCTCAACATATTTCCGGTAGCTGTGTAGAGCTAAAGCAGTTTTCATACCAAATAGATTGGCAGCCGCTGCAGCTGGGGCAATCAGTGCGGCTTGCTCCCTCCCTGAACGCGGCAACGACCTCCCGCCATCGAGTGAACGCCCCTTTTTTGACCTGACTCATGCAAAGTCAACAACACTCACCGTTTTGTTATTCGGCCCATCGACCTTGCCGCGCTACGTTTGCGACGTAACGAACGTCTTTGCTCAGGACAGATAGTTGTAGTCATCACTCTGCCATTTTGCTGTGAGCACTTCGTATTCGTCGAGAGTGCCTGACCAGTTATTGATGATTTTCCCTGCAGCATTTTTGTACCAGCTGGAGCATTCGGATGAGAAGGCGGATGACAGCATGTTCGTTTGCAAACGGTCATTGAAGGAATCGAATTTATCTTGCTTGACGTCGATGGCCTGCCGACTGTGTGCCAAGCCTTCGATGACCTGAATGATGTATCTCTGCTGGATTTCAAGCAGTGAGATGATCGAGTTGTGGTTCAAGTTGGTATTGGGGCCGTAGATCATGAGCATGTTGGGGAAACCGGGGACGCTCATTCCCAGATAGGCTTCGGCGCCTTCGGCCCAGCGGCTGTGCAGGGGTTGTTTTTCCCGGCCGACCACCTGAAGGTCACCTTGAAAGGCCTGACTGGCAAAGCCGGTACCGAAAATCACCACGTCGAAGGCGTGCCGTTTACCTTCCTCGGCGACGATGCCTTCTGGGGTGAATTCTGCCACCGCGGCCGTTTCGAGCGCGACGTTTTCGCGTGTTAACGCTGGGTAATAGTCGTCCGAGCGTAGAATACGTTTGCACGCGAACTCGTAATCCGGCACCAGTTTGGCCCGAAGTGCTTCGTCTGGCACCTGCGCTGCCAAATGCGCCATAGCCATCTTGATGCCTTCTTTTTGGGCGTCGGTGCCATGGCGGGTGCGAGCATAGCCATCTTCCCGAAACGCGTGCAGTTTATTGCGGCTTTGCATGAACAGATCGGGTGTGCGCTCAAAGGCATCCAGTTCTTGTTGCGTAAAGACGATCTGATTGCGTGGCATGATCCAGTTGGCGCTTCGCTGAAACACTGTCAACTGGCTGGCAACTTTGGCGACTTCAGGCACGTATTGTACCGCGCTAGCTGCAGCGCCGATGCTCGCAACTTTCTTGCCGACCAGATCGATATCGGCCGGCCATTGTGCAGAGTGAAAGTATTGGCCGGCGAAACTGTCCAGTCCTTTGAAGCCTGGTACAACCGGTCTGTTGAGCTGTCCCCAGGCCGGGACAAAGAACCGTCCCTTCAAGCTGCGGCCATCGCCCAGTTCAAAGTCCCATTCGTTCGCTTCTTCGTTCCACTGCGCTCGGACAAGTTCAGTGTCCAGGCTGATGTGATCCATTAGCTCATAACGTGATGCCATGGCGTCGAGGTAGCGAAGCAGTTCATCTCGATCGGCATACATTTTGCTCACACGCAAGTGTGGATAAAAGCTGTAGCAGTACAGGTGTGATTCAGTGTCGCAAGCAGCGCCGGGGTAGTTGTTTTCGCGCCATACACCACCAATTCGGTCGCCGCGCTCCAGGATGATGAAGTTCTCGATCCCGCGCATTTTCAGTTGCGCGCCCATACCCAGGCCTCCGAAACCGGCACCAAGTATGACGATTTCGTAAGATTGCAGATCAGTGTTCAACATGTTTCGATTCCTGATAAATAGCAGAGATGGCATTTATGGCGGCTCGCTGCGGCGTTCGGCACTCGCCAGGCTACTCAAGGCCCGACTTGCTCTGGAAGCGAAGGGACCATACCTGTCATGGGCTTGATTAGATTCGATAGGTGGCCCCTGGATGTGGAGATTGCAGCAAGCGGCTTTGGCTGAAGAGTTTTTCCCTCAACGTCCCTGGTGTGTATTCAGTCTTGTAGATTCCTCGCTCTTGTAGAACAGGAATTAGCAACTCGACGATGTCCTTGATTGTGTCCGGCGCTACGGCATACGCCAAGTTAAAACCATCGATATCGGTTTCTTCTACCCACTGTTGCAGTTCATCGGCGACTCGTTGAGGAGAGCCTACGATCAATGGACCAGAACCGCCTACAGCAATGTGCTCGGCAACCTCACCTACGGTCCAAACCCTGTTCGGATCGGAAATGGTGAAGCGATCAATTGCGGTGTGCATGCTGTCGTTGCGGATATGCTTGACTGCATCGCCCGGATCACAGGAAGAGAAGTCAATACCTGTCCAGCCCGACATTAACGTCAATGCGCCTTCATAGCTGGCGTAGTGCTTGTATTCGGCTAGTTTTTCCTCTGCTTCCGCGTCAGTTCGGCCAACAATCAATGTCATCATGCCAAACACAGCAACACTGTCGCGAGCACGTCCTTCCGCGACCGTTGCAGCCCTGAGTTTTTTTACAGTCGCCGCGAGCACGGTTTTCGTTGGGCTGCTGGCGAATACGCATTCCGCATGGCGACCCGCAAATGCCTGCCCTTTTGGCGATGCGCCAGCTTGATAAAGAACGGGCGTCCGTTGGAGGGAGGGTTCGCTGAGGTGGATACCTTTGAGTTTAAAGAACTGACCATCGTGATCGACCGGGTGAACTTTGCCGGGATTGATATAAATGCCGGTTTCGACATTGCGCTCTACCGCATCTTCTTCCCAGCAGCCTTCCCAGAGCTTGTACATGAGCTCCATGTACTCTTCCGCGATTTCGTAACGCGTATCGTGGCCTGTTTGTGCCTGCGCGCCGCTGGCTTTTGCTGCACTGTTGAGGTAACCCGTTACAATATTCCAGCCGATTCGACCATTGGTTAAATGGTCCAGCGTGCTCATTTTTCGCGCAAAGGTATACGGCGGTTCATAAGTCAACGAACCTGTGACGCCAAAGCCCAGGTGGTTGGTGACGGCAGCCATGGCTGGGACAATCACGAACGGATCGTGGCTCGGTATTTGAACAGCGTTGCGCAATGCCGCGTCGGAGTTGCCGCCATATACATCATAGACACCAGTAACGTCTGCCAGGAAAAGCCCATCAAAAAATCCTTTTTCGAGCGTCTTCGCAAGTTCCTGCCAGTAAGCGATAGTTTTGTATTCAGACGACCGATCACCCGGGTGACGCCACAATCCCTGGGACTGATGCACGGGGGTGTTCATATCAAATGCATTAAATAGAATTTTTTTAGACATTATGTGTATTCCGTTGGTCAAACTAAGCGTTAAAATTATTTATTCTCTAAAGTTGCATACTTGCCGCTATGGTATACAAGCGGCTCACCACCATTAATCGTTGTATTGATCACTCGACCAATTATAATGGTGTGATCGCCACCGTTATGAGATTCGTGAACCTCGCACTCGCCATGCGCTAAAGCACCCACAATGCATGGGCTGCCTGAGATGCCTTTATAAAAGTTTACATGGTCAAACTTGGCTTCGGATTTCGACGCAAATAATTGCGAGACTGTACTTTGTTCTTTGCTAAGAAAATTTATGCAAAAATGACCGTTGTCGAGGATCGCACTCAATGTTTTGGAACTATTATCGAGACTCACCAAGAACAGTGGAGGTGTAAGAGAGAGTGACATGACGGCGGTCATTGTAATGCCAGCACAGATACCATCATCGTCCGCAGTTGAGATTACGGATACGCCAGCTGCAAACTGGCCAGCGAATTTGCGCAGATCTACCTCTGGCGTTTTTTGATTTTCAAGTTGCATGATGTTTCTCCTGTTTGCCTGAAGAGATAGTGCGCAGCGTCACTCATCAATTCAAACGAATTATTCTGTACGTTTGACTTCGATTTTTTCGATGTGAATGTAATTGCTGATTTTTTCGCAGGTTTGACTTTGAACGCCTATGCGATTTGCGGCTGCTCTCACCCGTTGAGCTACTTCAGAAAACTGAGATCCAGAGGGTAGTCGAGGATGATTCGGGTCTGGTCGAGGTCGTTGGCAATTGCGCCGTAGTCACCTCCAGTTCGCATTGAGGCGTGCATCAAGCGCAGTGACAGGTTCCTGGCGGGGCCACTCTGTAGGACGTATTTGACCCACAGGTCACGCTCCCATTGCGAGCCATCGCGCACTGCCCGGTAGCGAGAGTAGGCGCCGCCGGCGTCGCTGCCGTCGATATTGGTGCCGCGAAGGTAGCGCGCGGTGAAGGTCAGGCCCGGCACGCCGAGCACCGCGGCATCCAGATCGTAGCGGGCGCTCCAGATTTTTTCGTTGGGACTGTTGAAGTCACTGCCCTGAGCGGCTGAATCCAGTTCGATATCGAAACTGTTCCAGACATAGTCAAACGGCTGGTCGCCATCAATCTGCGTATAAGCCAATTCGACCTTGTGTCCACCCAGGGCATAGCCGACGCGGATGCTCCAGGAATCGTTGCGAATATCACCCAACAAGCCCGCGCCGGTATTGCGCGTGCGGTAGTAGTTGACCCCGGTATTGATTACGCCGCCGATGTACAAGGGCAGCCGGTAGTCAATCGAGGCAAACTGCTGGTTCCAGATATCGTCCAGTTCGGAATCGAAGAGTTTGATCTTTAGGTTGTTGATGCCGGTGTAGCTGCCGCCGTAGTAACTGACAAACTCACTGTCAGTCTGGCGCCCGCTATAGGCCGTGCCCAATTTCCCGCCATGATTGGGTTGCGCCCGATCGCTGCTGGAGAAAAACCGCCCGGTGTTCAGTGTCAGGCCATCGAACGAGCGGTCCGTAGCGTTCCAGCCCCTGAGGGTTTGTGGCAACAGACGAATGTCGCCGTACTTGAGCACCGGTGAATCGGGGAACAGATCGCCGTACGCCAGTTCGGTTTGACCGACGCGCATCTTCAGTGCGACGCCAGCCTTGGAGTAGCCGCTTTTCGGATCGCCCTAGTTGTCTCGCGAGACGATGCCACCATTACCGATGCCATCGCCGACCCGGCCATTACCGCCGTCGAGTTTCAGCGCACCCATGTAATGCAGGTCCAGGCCAAAGCCTACCAACCCCTGAGTATAGCCAGAGTTGTACTTGGCCAGGATCCCTTGCGCCCACTCTTGGCGATAACTTTGGCGCTCGCCTTCAGGATTGCGGTAACTGCCGTTGCGGTTGTCGGCGTTCCAGTAGAAGTTGCGCAAGCCCACCGAAGTCGTACCATCTTCTATAAAACCCTTGACCGATTCTGCCGCGCCCACCACTGCACTGCTGAGGCAGACACCAGCGCCGGCCATCCCCACGGTAATAAATTTTGACCACAAAGTGCACTTCCTTTTTGCCAACAATGAGTACTGTCGGCGCGAGTTTTTTATTGTTATGAAGCACGTTTGCAGGGAGCGCCGATATGCCGGACTTTTGATACGTTGGTATACGTCTAGGTTTGTTGGTTTTGAGTTTGCGGGTAGCGCACGCTGTGATAATTGTACTAATTCACAGGGTTAAAACTTTTCGGAAATTATTCATGCGCCATGCCGATGAAACATCCAAGGCTTATAATTCCCATTGCTAATATTCCCTAGACCGCTATACACATTGGAGTCATGCCCATATGGGGCATTTTATCGTATCTTACGTATTCGATAAGATCATGTATGCTAACGATGGGCATGGCATGTTTTTTGGCGAAGATCATAAGTTCCGGGAGTCTGGCCATACTCCCATCATCGTTGGCGATTTCACATATAACGCCGCTGGGCGTCAAACCTGCAAGTTTTGCCAGTTCACCCGACGCTTCAGTATGACCATCACGGCCAAGCACGCCCTGTGGGTGAGCTATCAACGGAAAGCCGTGGCCGGGTCTGCGAAAGTCTTGCGGCTTCGCAGAAGGGGCGAGCATTTGTCTGATCGTGTTCGAGCGATCGCTTGCCGAGATCCCTGTCGTCACATCCTGTACGCCGTCAATTGAAACGGTGAATGCCGTTGCAAAGCTCTCCGAGTTCTCCGCCACCATCAGCGGCAGATTCAATCGGTCAGCCAGCTCCGGTTGAACGGACACACAGATCAGTCCTCGTCCGAGACGCATCATGAAAGCGATAGTTTCGGGAGTTACCAGGTCGGCGGCGACGACAAGGTCGCCCTCGTTCTCACGATCTTCGTCATCGACCACGACGACCATCTCACCTCGGCTGATTGCATAAATCGCACTGGCGACGCTATCCAATTTCATAGCTATCAAACCTCTTTTAAATTAAGTTTTGTTTTACTGAAGTGTTCTGGTCACTGCCAGTACATGACGCGTACATGGAAGAGGGCGCCGTATATGCGCGCCCCTTGACGATTAATGTCTCAGGTCAATGCCCTTGGTCTCTCGCATGAAATATACGACCACAAACATTATGACGTTGAGCGCCATCACGTAAGCGGAAAACACCCAGGCTTCGCCAATCGAATGCAACCAGGAATTGAGATAGGGTGCTGTTCCGCCGAAAAGACCAGCGGCCAAAGATGTCATTACGCTGACGCCCATGCCCCTCATTCGAGCAGGCACCAATTCGGCCATCAAAGCCGGGTAATGCCCTACACCGATTGCATAGATAAACAGACCTAGGCTTTGCGCAATGAATAGCGACGATGGCTCGCTAGACAATAACGCCTGAATCGGAAGCCCGCACAGAACGACCAGGCCAGCGAATGTCATTGAATTGATTCTCCGACCCAGCTTGTCCGAAACCCATCCGAAAATAGGCAGGAATGCAATCATGCAAGCTTGCGCACCGAGGCTCGAGAGGAAAGCGCTGTTTGGATCCATGCCGTGCTGTGTAATAGCCATTGCCGGAGCAAAGGCGACCCAGGTGTAATACCAAACGTTCATCGCCGCATTGATCACCATCACCGTCATAATGATGCGACCGATGCTTACGGGTTTGATTGAGGCTTCGCTTGCCGGCGGAAGTTTGCCCGCATCAGTTGCATTGAAGACCTCTGTTTCATGGGCACTTTTACGTAGATACATGACGTACAGGCCGAGCACCGAACCTGCACCGAATCCGATTCTCCAGCCCCATTCATTCATCACGTCGGCTGTAAAAATCGACGTCAGACCCGCAGCAACGGCTGTGGCAATCATGATACCCAGAATCACACTGACGTATACCGAGCTTGTCCAGAGTCCTCGCCGTTCCCTTGGCGCGATTTCCGCCACATACACGTAGGACACCCCTGACTCACCGCCATGAGCGAAACCTTGCAGGATCCGCATCACGAGCAGGGCAAAGGAGGCGAATGCTCCAGCAGTCTCATAGGTGGGTAGAAGCGCGATGCCCAAGCTTGCTAACGCAAGCAATGTCATCGTAACGACCAAGGTGAATTTTCTTCCTCGACGATCGGCAATACGTCCAAAGAACCAGCCGCCCAAAGGTCTTGCGATGAAGCCGCCGGCAAAGATGGCCAAGGTGGATAGCAAAGCAGAGGTGGGGTCAGTTTTCTCGAAGAAGTTTGCCGCCAGGTAAATAGATAGAGTGCTGTAGATCGTCCAGTCATACCACTCTAAAACGTTCCCTGCCGCCGCCGCTTTCAATGACTGTCTGCGCTGGGCCAGCGTCAGGGCGCCGCCGTTGGACAGAAGGGATTCCTCCACATCAATCAGTCGAGCATTCGCTGCTGTATCGCTCATATTCATCCTCCCTTTACTTTCGTAAAGATGTCGAATTCTTATAGTTGTTATATTGAAGGAGCGTTCTTGTTCTTATAAACGCGCAACATGGTAGTCAGCGTTCTTTACGAACGCTGTCAGCCATCAGCTCTGCTTCTAAACAGCTCCAACAGTCCATCGAGCGGGCGGCAACGTACCGTTTACGGCAAACTCCCCGACAATTCGCTGTTTGTAGATATGAGGATTGTGCGATGCGATGGTACGCGCATTTCGCCAGTAGCGGTCAAGTGCAAGGCCTTGTTTGGTGCTGGAAGCACTCATTGCATCGAATGCCTGAGTGGTTGCTTTTAGAACCAGATTGATAACAACCGATTGGATCTGAGACGTCTCGATTTCGAGGAGGGGACATGCCCTGTCGTAAGCGTCTTTATCGCCGTCTCTTAATAGATTGACGACGTTCTCCATGCTCTGCGCAACGCCCATCACAAGCGCCCCTGCGGAGTAAGCCATGCCTCTTACGGCGCCGACCACTTGCAAAAGCTGCGGATCGTTGGAGGATTTACTGGCGGCGCCATGTGAATACACACGCGTTCTTTTCGCCACAAATTCAGCAGTATCATTAGCAACGCCGCGCGCAATACCTGCCAACGTAGCAAGATGGTACAGTTGAAAATACGGAAGTGAGTGACCAAATCGTGTTGAGTGCTTGCGTAAATCATTTTCCGCCACTTGCACATTGCTGAAATGTGCGGTGCCACTGGCAGTGAGCTTTTGCCCAAAGCCATCCCAATCGTCGATGATCTCTACGCCCTTTGCGTGCCTGTTTATCATGGCCAGCACTGATTCGCCGGCGGCATCTGCCGCGCTGACTTCAATCCAATCGGCGTACATTGCTCCCGTGGAGTAATATTTTGATCCCGTGACGGAAAAATTCCCATCCTGCTCAATCAGCTTCGTCAGCAACGATTTCTGCATCGCACCCGGCCCAATTTCCGCCATGGCGTTGGATGCTGTTTCATTACGCCCAGCAATTTTCAACCAGCGATCCGCAAAAGGCGTTGCCCCGAAACTCATCAAGTCTTCCACGAAGGCAAAGTGGCCGCGTAGAGCTTGTGCGATATTTGAGTCAGCTTCCCCCAGCTCAATGATCATTGCGAAGAATTCCGGCAGGGTGACCGCCGCGCCACCATAATCGGCAGGAACCCGGATAGCACCGAAACCTAGCGCCTTCAGTTCATTGATTTCTGGGCCAGGTAAAATACGATTGCAGTCTCGCTCGGCCGCGCCATCCTTGATTTTAACCAACAGAGGTCTGATATTTTCAACAAGTGAAGAGTATCGAGGTGAAGGCGGGCAGCCCCAAGTAATGGTTGCCAGTTGGTCTGTCGAAAGTTCGCTCGTAGTGTTCAGCACATCTATCACCCATTATTATTGGAAATTGTACGGCAGTGGCGTGAAATGTCCTGCCCTAGACTTATTTATCCAGTCGTTTTGCAATCCTGATGTGTCGAATTATCAGTGTGTTTCGATACAACATGCACTATCGTGCAAGGCTATGTATTGAGACTGCGCGATACCAGAGTCGGGCGCAGCAGGCCTCACCTCGGACCGGTTAATTTTCCATACATGAATGAGATTCGCCAAATCTCTAAGATTATCTGAGACGCGTATCGTCGCCTCGAAAGTTCCAGGCCGATAATTTGCCAAATGCGCTTGAAGATCAAACGAAAAAACTTTGTAAAAGTCGATCGATATTTTCGATGGTCCTGTGAATCGGTGAGGTTGTGCGGGGCAGCGCAGTACATTTCACGACTGCTGACCACCAGAGCGCTAGGGAATGACGTATTCCGATCGGACGCTATGGTCCTTCCCTCAGAGCATTTCTTTGACTGCATTCGGGTGGTGGGAGAAAGCTCGCTCTCCTACTTGACTGGACCGGCATGATGGCGTGTGATGATCCTCGCGATAAAGCGTACGGTCATGATATGAGGAATATAATAATATGAATCTTCGCCAGCTTGAGACTTTTTTGGTAATCGCTGAACTTGGCAGTTTTTCTGCGGCGGCAGATCGGCTGTATGTAACACAGTCTACTATTTCGGCGAGAATCATCGAGCTGGAACAAATGCTCGGCGTCGAACTTTTTGACCGATCGCAACGTAATGTCCAACTCACGTTCAAAGGCAGGGAGCTTGTCGTCTATGCTCAACAGATGGAGGTGTTGGCCGAGAAGATCAAGCACAATGTTGGCTCGAAGACCTCACTCACCGGCATTGTCCGAGTTGGCGTTGCTGAATTGGTTGCCATGACATGGTTGCCCAAGTTTGCGGCGCTTATCAGAGCACATTATCCCAGCCTTCAAGTAGAGTATGAAGTTGGATTAAATCCTTTTCTCTCGGATGGCATACGAAGTGGTAACCTGGACCTCGCCGTTGTTGCGGGTCTCTCTCCGGAACCAGGCCTGGTTTCACTTGAACTTGGAACAGTTCCGTTTGCCTGGATGGCCAGCGACTCTCTTATTCCACAAAACAATGTAATGTCTGTGGAGGAACTTCGAAAGTGGCCAATCCTATATCAGGGCACCGAATCCTATACCAACAACTTGATTGATGACCTTCTAAAGTTGCCTGCAGGCCGTAAGCAGCGAGCGGCCACCTGTAATTCTTTAGGCGCAATAATCTCACTTGCTCGTGGTGGTCTGGGTATCAGCTTGCTGCCGATTTCTTCTTGCGAGAGTTACATCAAGGACGGCGAACTCAAGATTCTGAAAACAGAACCCGAGTACTACGCGATGCCATTCACTACAGTTTATGACATCCATCCTGAAGCTAACTTATTGGCAGCTATCGCGGATCTCAGCTACGAAGCAAGTAGTTTCCAACGGCACTGATCAGTGGGGTCGTACGTATTTGGATGGCGTGGGACGCCATGATTACCGGCCCATTTTGTATTGACCGGTCGGTACAGATTCGTTATAAATTCGTCTGGAACTCAATCCAGGCACGGTGAAGCATTGCCGGCAGGAAAATCTAAAAGCCCACACGGGTATTGGAGCCAACAAAAACAATGAACATTCACCCCATGCAGACCGCCACCTCACCTGTCTCTGCAAGGCTGATCGGGCTGACCTGTTTTGCCATGGTCGCATTCGCCGCCAACTCTTTGCTGTGTCGCCTGGCGCTTAAACACACCGATATTGATGCAGCGAGCTTTAGCGTCGTACGGCTGGTAATTGGGGCTTTGGTGTTGTGGCTTATTTGCGCCCTCAAACGTCCCTCAACGCCGGTAAAGGGAAGCTGGGTGGGCGCAGTGGCGCGGTTCATTTATGTATTCGCTTTTTCTTTCGCTTCCCTGAACCTGGATACGGGAACGGGAGCGTTGTTGCTCTTCGGTGCTGTGCAACTGACCATGGTTCTCTATGGCGTTTGCAAGGGCGAGCGTATGCGGCTACCCGCGATAATCGGACTGTTGTCAGCACTTGGTGGCCTGATCAGTTTACTGCTCCCCGGTGCCACGGCTCCAGATCCATACAGTGCGCTCATAATGCTGATATCGGGGCTCGCATGGGGTGGGTACTCGTTGCTTGGCAAAGGCGTATCGGACCCTCTGGCGACCACTGCAGGCAACTTCATTCGCTCGATTCCGCTGGTACTTATTGCAAGCCTGGGGTTTTTGGGAGGGCTGCGCTGGGATCCGCTGGGTCTACTTTATGCGGTGTTTTCCGGAGCGCTGGCCTCTGGCGTCGGTTACGCGGTCTGGTACAGCGCAGTTCGCCACATGGCATCGTTCCAAGCGGCCACCGTACAATTGAGTGTGCCCATCCTGGCGGCGCTGGCGGGCATTATCTTTCTCGGTGAAAGCCTTTCCCTGCGGCTGGTCGTGGCGTCTGTGGCGGTCCTCGGCGGCGTGGCGTTGGTCTTGGGCAGCAAACAGAAACGCTGATAGCCGCAAGGACAGGATTTGATCCAGTGATCAAGGATCAGTGGATCGGCCCGTCCACGCATCTCGTTACGACAGGCATTCTTGCCATGGCCAAGGATATCCATGGTGGCGAATGCCTGCACCGTTACTCGAGTACCTTTGCGCCTACGGCCTGGTCATAGAGTCGGGGTTGAGCTCAACGCCTGCTTCAAATCGACGATCAGGTCTTCGATGGCTTCGATGCCCACCGACAGGCGAATCATCTCCGGCTTCACACCGGCCTTGGCTTGTTCCTGCTTGTTCATCTGCCGATGAGTAGTGGAAGCAGGATGGCAGGCCAGAGACTTGGCATCGCCGATGTTCACCAGGCGTTTGAAAATCTGCAGAGCGTCATAGAAGCGCACGCCTGCCTCATAGCCACCCTTCAAGCCAAACGACAGGATCGCCGATGGTTTGCCTTGCATGTATTTCTGCGCCAATGCGTGGTGCGGATGATCCGGGAGTCCGGCATAGCTGACCCATTCCACTTCAGCATGGCCTTGCAGGAATTGCGCAACCTTCATGGCGTTTTCAGTGTGGCGCTCCATGCGCAGCGCCAGGGTTTCCAGTCCTTGCAGCAGCAGAAACGCGTTCATCGGCGCCAGCGCCGCGCCGGTGTTGCGCAGTGGCACAGTGCGAGCGCGCGCGATGAAGGCGGCGGGGCCGAACTTCTCGGTATAGACCACGCCGTGATACGCCGGCTCGGGCTGGTGGAGGCCGGGAAATTTTTCCGCGTATTGGGTCCAAGGGAATGTGCCGCCGTCGACGATCACACCGCCCAGGGAGTTGCCGTGGCCGCCGACATATTTGGTCACTGAGTGCACGACTATATCGGCGCCGAACTGGATCGGCTTGCACAGGATCGGCGTGGCCACGGTGTTGTCGACCATCAGCGGCACGCCACGAGCATGGGCGACCTTGGCCAGGGCTTCGATGTCGATGATATTGCCCGCCGGGTTGCCGATGCTTTCGCAGTACACCAGCTTGGTATCGTCGTCGATCAGTTCGGCGATGGCCTCGGCGGAGTCGTCTCGGGCAAAACGCACATCCACACCAAAGCTCGGCAACAGGTGGGCGAACAGGGTGTAGGTGCCGCCATAGAGTTGTGGCGTGGCGACGATGTTGTCACCAGCACGCGTGAGGGTCTGGATCGCATAGTGGATCGCCGCGCTGCCGGCCGAGACGGCCAGGGCTGCGACACCGCCTTCGAGGGCGGCCATGCGTTGTTCCAGCACATCGTTGGTGGGGTTCATGATCCGCGTGTAGATATTGCCTGGCACGTCCAGGTTGAACAGGTCGGCGCCGTGTTGAGCGTTATCGAATTCGAAGGCGACGTTCTGGTAGATCGGTACGGCGACGGCCTTGGTGGTCGGGTCCGACTTGAAACCATGGTGCAGCGCGATGGTGGCGTCTTTCATGATTGTTATTAACCTCCTGTACAGGTGTAGCGGATTTTTGTGTTTATGGAGTTTGTATCAAGCTGACATTCGCCCATCTCCGTGCTGGATACTATGCACTTAATGCCGATCCAGCCACACCGTTTGCGCGTTGCAGAATTCGCGTACCCCGAAGTGCGAAAGCTCACGACCGAATCCGCTCTTCTTCACACCGCCGAAAGTGACACGCGGATCGGAGGCGCAGTAACCATTGATGAATACACCGCCGGATTCCAATTCACCGGCCATTTGTTGGGCGCGTTCCACGTCGCCTGTATAGATCGTCGCAGCGAGTCCGAACTCGCTGTCATTTGCCAGTTCCAGGGCGTGGGTGGCATCGCGTGCAGTGATGATCGAAGCGACCGGGCCAAACAGTTCCTGCTTGAACGAGGTCATCTGGTCGGTGACATCAGCGAAAACCGTTGGTTCGTAGAAGTTGCCGGCCCCCTCGGCCTTTTTGCCACCCAGTAACAACGTAGCGCCTTCCTCCAGAGTGTCGCGCACCTGTTGATCCAGCTCATCGCGCAAATCAAAGCGAGCCATCGGGCCGATGTACGTGGCGGCGGCCAGTGGATCACCGACCACCAGTTTGCGCGTGGCTTCAACGAATTTGCGCGTGAACTCCTCGACAACGCCTTGCTCGACAATCAGGCGCTTGGCCGCTGCGCAGACTTGCCCGGTGTTTTGATAGCGACCAATTACAGCGGCTTTCACTGCATCGTCGAGGTCGGCATCGTTGAGTACGATGAAGGGGTCGGAACCGCCCAGTTCC
Source organism: Pseudomonas sp. CG7 (assembly GCF_023701885.1). Classification (NCBI taxonomy): domain Bacteria; kingdom Pseudomonadati; phylum Pseudomonadota; class Gammaproteobacteria; order Pseudomonadales; family Pseudomonadaceae; genus Pseudomonas; species Pseudomonas sp. CG7. The sequence continues at coordinate 49,637 of NZ_JABAEE010000026.1, forward strand.
AGGACGCATTTTTTCAACGCTGCACCGGCCTGCGCGCCAATGGCCATGCCGGCTCGCACGCTGCCGGTGAGGGTCACGGCTGCAATACGTGAGTCTTTGATCGCCGTGGAAACACCTTGCGGCGTGACGTTGATGACTTCGAAAACCCCTTCAGGAAATTCGGCTTGCTGGAAGGCTTCCAGCAACAGGTAAGCGCTACCCATCACGTTCGGCGCGTGTTTGAGCACGTAGGTGTTGCCGGCGATCAATACCGGAACGGCGCCGCGCAGGACCTGCCAGATCGGGAAGTTCCATGGCATCACCGCAAGAATCGGGCCGAGTGGGCGGTATTCAATGCGTGCTTTCCCGCCCTCAACCATTGTCGGTTCCGCATTGAGCATGGCCGGGCCGTGTTCGGCGTACCACTCGCAGAGCTGCGCACACTTTTCGATTTCGCCGCGTGCTTGAGTGATCGGCTTACCCATTTCCAGGGTGATAATGTTCGCCATCGTTTCTGCTTTGTTGCGCAAGACCTCGGCAAGCGCGATAAGCCGTTGCGCGCGTTGCGCAACCGGTGTGCCGCGCCACGCACGGAACCCGGCCGCGGCACGTGACAGTGCGGTTTGTAGCGCCGCTTCGGATTCAAAAGGGTAGTTACCGATCTGCTCGCCGTTGGCGGGGTTAATCGAAATCGCGTGGGTGAGGCTGGAAATACTGGTCATGGCACCGTCCTACGGGGTGGAGAGGCGTTCAGACTACGGTGGCTTTTAGTATCTGAAAACTGAATAATGCTGACTGTATCGTTCATGTATGGAGAATGAGTTTGGATCTGGTGCAGCTCGAAATTTTCAAAGCGGTTGCCGAGTACGGCAGCATCAGCACCGCTGCCCAGCACATCCATCGTGTGCCGTCGAACCTGACCACGCGGATCAAACAATTGGAACTGGACCTGGGCGTGGACCTGTTTATCCGCGAGAAAAGCCGCCTGCGGCTGTCGCCTGCCGGTTGGAGTTTTCTCGACTATGCCCGGCGCATTCTCGATCTGGTCCAGGAGGCGCGCGCGACGGTTGCTGGGGAAGAGCCGCAAGGATCGTTTCCCCTGGGGTCGCTGGAGAGCACGGCGGCGGTGCGAATCCCTGAATTGTTGGCCGCCTATAACCAGAAGCACGCCAAGGTCGAACTGGCCCTGTCCACTGGTCCTTCCGGGACCATGATCGAAGGCGTGCTATCGGGTCGATTGGCCGCTGCGTTTGTCGACGGTCCAGTGCTGCATCCGGCACTGGAGGGCGTGCCGGCATTCGAGGAAGAGATGGTGCTTATCGCGCCACTCAACCATTCGCCGATCCACCGCGCACAGGACGTGAACGGCGAAAACATCTACGCCTTTCGCTCCAATTGCTCTTACCGCCATCACTTTGAAAGTTGGTTTGCCAAGGATGCTGCGGTGCCCGGCAAGATTTTTGAAATGGAGTCCTATCACGGCATGCTGGCCTGTGTCAGCTCCGGTGCTGGCCTGGCGCTTATGCCGCGTAGCATGCTCGAAAGCATGCCGGGCTGCACCACGGTGAGTGTGTGGCCGCTGTCGGAATCCTTTCGCTATTTGCGAACCTGGCTGGTGTGGCGTCGGGGGACGGTGTCGCAAAGCCTGACCATGTTCGTGCGTTTGCTCGAAGAGCGATGCGTAGCGTCGGGCCGACTGACTTGAGCGAATCGCACCGCCATCGATTAGCAATACTGCCCGGTCAGGCAGGGTTCTATCAGGGGACCTTCAAGCAGTTAGTCATGCAGGCAACCGCTTTGGTGTCGAGTCTATCATCGGCAAAAAAACATCTCGATTCGGCATTTTTACCGCTGCCAATGTCGATGCATTGACGGTCGTATTGGCTTCAATCAGTTTGCTCATGTGCAGAATGTATAGCCGGTGACTGCGTATACCTGTTCATTACTCAATGACTGTGGAGCCTGAAAGGGCATTGTTCTACGGATGTAGTCAAAAAGAGTCGTTGCGTAGGGCCAATAGCTGCCGATTGTCTTAACCGGCTTGTCAGTGGTCAGCGACCCGTCGCCTCCCGCCAAATGCTGGGCCGACGCCGCCTTCGAGTTTCAATCCATGACAGGCGACACGGCTGTTCATGTACGTGTGAGTTTCTGGTGCGGAGGGGTAGGTCACAAGCGATTTGCATTCCATGACAAAGGAGAATTTCCGAGCTTTGCCATTGGCCATCAAGTCAGTGTATTTAGCCGTCTTTTCCCGGGTGTAGGCAGGTGCGTCGGTGATGTGTAATCGTCGCAGCCATTTGATGTGAATATTGCCTTCGTAGCACGGAACAAACAGGCGCAATGGGTATCCTGTTCCGGTCTCAGACGCTCGCCGTTCTGGCTGTAAACGACCATCACATCATCCAGGCACTTCTCGATGGGAATACTTCGCGTCATAGCGGCACCATCAGCACCTTCGGCGATGATCCATTTGGCTTCTGGCTTCAGACTGGCTTCATCCAGCAGTGTTTTCAGGGTAACGCCCGTCCACTCAGCGCAACTCACCAAACCACTCACTTCGGCTGCGGTTTTAACCCACGGAGGAAGAAACGCTATTTCAGTGAGGCCGTAGATCAACAGCCGATGTACCGCAGGATTGATCTCTGGTACGCCCGCGTGGTGGCGCTCATAAAGCAAACCGTTTGGGGGTAATGATGCCGTCCAATTCTTGAAGCGGCGAGGTGCTGTAGGCAGACATCGTGTCTTTCAGACCGGGGTATAAATTTCTGACTGCTTTGCTTTCGAATTTTGAGGGTTTTCCGTAAGGGCTCGCCGTCGGGGCGCCAAGGCTGCGAGTCCATTGCGGGATTTCAAGGGGCAGGTTCGGGTCCAGGCTGGCCGTACTGGTGGTCTCTGCCGTGGCGAGTTTACTGTCATTCAGAAGAAGTGCCGCAGTGCCAACTAATGCTCCGCTTTTAACAGAAAATCTCTGCGGGCTATTGGCACTTCAGACACGTCTTGCTTTGCACGAACCATGAGATTTTTTTCATTGTTTTTCCTCCGGAGCTTAATCGGAACAGGCAACTGATGTGTGGACCGATCAGTCTGTCTGGTTTTAAGCTTAGGGCGGAAAGGGCGGTTGTCCAGGGTTACGAACGACTACAGAGCGTCGATGTAGATCAAGGTGAAAAGTGATAAGAGCGCAGACGGCGCATGTGACGCGCCGCGGATGATCGTCAAGCCTGGGCTGGCGTAGTCTTGAGTCCTGGCAAAATGGTGTCGCAAAAAAACATTGCGATGGAGTCGGAGGAGCGTGGGCCACCTGGTTTAATCCACAGATAACTGTAGTGGTGAATGCCAAGGATAGCCTTGACGGCCAACGAGTCAGATGTACGAAAAGTTCCCTCACTGACGCCTGTCTTTAGGATCTGTGACCAGAGCCTTTCATACTGACGGTGCAAGTCGAGAAGTTCGGTTTGGCGCGTGCCAATGACGGAATACATTTCTCGGAAACAGACAGTCATCTCGGCTAGATGGGTGACGATCGTCCGCATGACGATAGTGGAGAACTGGCGAAATTTGTCTTCCGCGAGTAGATTGCTTTCACAAAGAGGGCTGCCCTCAGCGATCAACACCCGCAGATAGCGGCTGGTGATCTCGAATAGCAACTCTTCCTTGCTACCGATGTGGTAATACAGCGCGCCCCGACCAAGGCCCGTCGCCTTTTCCAGCTCGGCCATCCCGGTCGCGTGATAGCCCCGCGTTGAAAACAACTCCGCAGCGGTTTTCAGTATCCGCTCCTTGGTGCCATTTTCATTGGGTTCGACAGAGGCGGTGTTTTTCTTTCCCATGAGTCAGTTCCTGCTTGTTAGGGATCAATCATACCCATGCAGGCGTGTTGAAGGATATCAATGCCAAACGCCCCATCCTCAGCTCCTGTTTAGCATAGACAGGAGTGAAGTTGTGCACGCGATATCAGCCTATGCGCAAATCGACAGTCTTCTTCACAGCGATGACTCAGAGCCGTGAAATTTATCCTGCTAAGAATCGATTCATAGCTTCATTTGGCTCGCGGGCCTCGGGTTCAATTATAGAAACTAATGACTTTGTTTTATTTACTAATGACCACCGGTGCTCAGGCTGTCGCAGTCTGCAAGAGTTGTCGAAAATCTACGCCCTTATATTTTGAGCTGGAGAACTTACTTTGGGTTGTCACAAACACCGAAAATCTGGCGAGAGCTTGATGAATGGCTACAACACTGACTGCGTACGATCCAGCTTTAGCAATGGAGGCGTGAACCGACGATCTACCCGTGAACTGAGGGTGCTGAGAGCCAGTAGCCAATCGGCCCGAAGTGGCGGACAACTCTTATCGTTGATGGCGTAATAGCCGATTTGAGCTGAATCGATTGTTGCATATGGCGTGGTTCGACAGGCTGGGACTAGTGCGGCTCTCATAACCTAAATCTCTCGAACCGCCCGCTGCGGACCCGCATGCAGGGTGGTGTGGCAGGGAAGCGGCCTATGAAGGCCCCCCCTATGGCGATTATGTAATCTGTTTGTAAGCGTCTGCCGAACACATCTTGCACCAGCCCATTTAGGGTAAGCGGACTTTCAACTCATCTCGTCGGGACTTCAACATTCTTTGCGTTCTATGGCAGCTTGCTTCCCCTATTCTCCTTGACCCGCCTGAGAGCAGGAACCAGAGCGAGCCCCAGCAGCGGGTTCGAACAGTGACTCAATAATCGTACAGTCTGGAGTGTTCGAACCTGGCATGTTGACTCACACGTGCCTGCCATTGAGAGCAGCTCTATTGGTACGTTTTTCTTACACTTTGAACTGATCCATCAAGCGCATCTGCTCAGTGGCTAAGGCATTGAGTTGGCTGCTTACCTGCGCCGATTCGGTCGCTTGGCCCGTCAAAGTTTCAGTAACTAGTCGAATGGCCGAGACGTTGCGATTCACTTCTTCGGCAACTGCGCTTTGCTCCTCGGCGGCGCTCGCAATCTGCATATTCATGTCGCTGATCACAGTGATTGCCTCGCCGATCCTGCTCAGCGCCTGCACAGCATGCTGAATCTGTCCAACACCGTTGCGGGCCTTTGTCTGGCTCGAATGCATGGTATGCACCACGCCTCGGGTGCCAGTCTGGATGCGCTCAATGACCGAGCGTATTTCCTCCACCGAATCTTGGGTGCGCTTGGCCAGGTTACGCACTTCGTCGGCTACCACGGCAAAACCGCGGCCGCTTTCGCCTGCACGAGCGGCCTCAATAGCGGCGTTAAGCGCCAGCAGGTTGGTCTGCTCAGCAATCGAACGAATTACTTCGAGCACCGAGCCGATTTTATCGCTGTTAACGGCCAGAACTTCGACCTCCTTGACTGCCTTGCTCACTTCCTCAGCCAAGTGCGAGATGTCCTGCGTACTCCTTTCGATGATACTCATGCCATCTTGCGCCGACTGATCGGCGCCACGGGCTGCGGTGGCTGCGTTAGAAGCGCTGCTGGCGACCTCTTGGGCAGTGGCGCTCATCTCCATGGATGCGGTCGCCACCTGGTCGATCTCGCGGAACTGCAATTGCATACCATCGCTGGTTTGACGAGCAATCTCTGAAGACTGGTCTGCGGTGGTACGCGCTTCAGTAATGCTGTGCTTGATCTGCGCTATGGTCGGCTGCAGCTTGTCGAGAAAGCGATTGAACCACTTCACCAACTCGCCCAATTCGTCTTGTTTGGCGTACTTCAGGCGCTGCGTAAGGTCGCCATCGCCGCTGGCGATCTCCTTAAGCATGGCCGCCACGCTATTGATTGGCCGGGTGACGCCCGAGGCGGTCAGCCAGATCAGCAGCAAGCCGATCAGGCCGGCCACAAAGGCCACGAGCAGCGACTTGAACGTTCCACTAGCCTGAGCGTCATCCAGTACGCCCTGCAGTTTGACCGCGTCTGCCAGCAGGAGCTGCTGTGGCAGGTTGATGATCACACCCCAGGGTTTGCTGCCCGGCAGCGACGGAACGGGATAAACCGCGCGAATACTGTCACCTTGCTGAATCACACTGGGCTTGTTGCTTGCGATCAACTGGCTGATCTGCGCCGCCTCGCCGGGAATCACCTGGTCGATCTTGCTGCCCATGCTGGCTGCATCGTTGCTGCGGGCCGCGATGATGCCGTTGCCAGAAACAATAATCATGTGCCCAGCGCCGCCGAACAATTCGCTTTGGGCTTCCACAGCAGCGGCCTGCAAAGAGTCAAGCGCGGTATCGATACCGATTACCCCGATAACCTTGCCGTCAACGCGGATCGGCATCGACGTGGTGATCGTGAGACTAGACTTGTCTCTGATGGTTTCCATATAGGGCTCCAGCATGCACGTCTGCCCGGTGGTTTTGGGGCAGGTGTACCAGCTGTTGTAGGGCGTGCCGCTGATGCTGATGTCCTCTTTGCTCAGGTCCGGCTCCTCAATCTGCTCGTTGTGAGCGTCGCCTTCAGGACGAGTCCAGTAGCTGGCGAAACGGCCGGTCTCGTTGGAAGCGTGCTCGTCGTCGTTGACGAAGTCGATGTCTTGGCCGTCCAGAGCGTTGGGCTCGAATACCAGCCAGACGCCGAGCACGCCTTTATTGCGCTCGAACGCGGTCTTCAGGGCTAGATTGAGATCTTCGCGCAGAAGGGCCGGTGCAACGTTACGCTGCAGTGAGGTCTTCCGCAGGTCCAGAACTTGGTCGGCCAAGGCAGTGACTACGAGTAAGCTGTCACCGAAGGTTTTTTGCATCACGGCGGCTTTTTCGGCTGCCTTGGCGGTGAGCAGTTTCTCGACACTACTGGCGAGCATCTTTTGGCGGGAGGTGCCCACCAACTGATTGCTTTGGCGAGTCTGCCAGATATTCACGGCCAGGATAGAGCCGACTACGCCCAGCAGACAAAGGCCAGCCAGCAGTACGATTCTAAGACGAATGGAAAATGCGTTAAGCATAATTAGTATGCGCTCGGTCGGTATTCAAATGAGGGCGATAGTCGCAATACCTTGCCTCGCCAGATCTAATCAGCGCATCGGCGCCGATGTGTGAAACTTTAGTCATGAGATGACTAGCGAACTGGTCAAGCTTAGAGGCCAACATAGCATGAACTGCTGAACCTCTATCTGACGAGCACCTCACCAAAATTAATCATCAGGATCTTGATATTGAGTACACAAAGAAGGAAGAGCATGTAAAGAAAAGCGCAAGCATTCAAGAAAAGCGCAAATTTTTTTGTACGAACCCAAAAACCATTAATGATGACCGCAATATAGTGCTTGCATCATCCATTCGTCTCAGTCTGGTGCAGCATGTATAAATTGGGAAAATACTAAGCCGAGGCATGTTGTGGGTAAACATGGACCGGGATGTAGGAGAATCGACGTGAGAAAACATCATGAAATTTTTGGTCGATAAGGCCGAAGAAAAGGGTGAAGCCAGTAGCTTGGTCCTTGATTGAGTTAACTAGTACCTAAGGTGGGTGATCAGACTGCCGTAGCTCATACGACGTTGTGGCGGTAGGTTTACGATGGTGCAAGGAGTAAGTAGGGGCCGCGCACCAACCAGATCCATGACCACTGGGGGAAACAGACCTGAGAAGTCGCCGAAATAAACTAAAATACGGGCTATAGCTGAGCTGCTGTACAGTGTGTGACTTCTACCAGCTAAGCATTTCTAGCAATGCATCGCGGTACCGGTTGCGGATGACCCACGCTATCAGTCTAGAGACCAGTTAAGTCGTTTTATAAAAACGATCTTTTGGACTTCTGAAATGTGACGGTAGGATGCTCACCAAACGCCTGCATGTAGTATTTACAGAATACATGGTAATTCAAAAACCCTACTTGACAAGCCACCTCTTGCGGACGAGCGAGAGCCCCTCCCTTTGAAATGAGTTCTTTACTTTTAAGCAATCGTTCGTTTCTAAGAAATTCAATTGGACTCATGTTTTTATAGCGCTTGAAACCGGTTTGCAGTGATCTAACGCTTATTCCAGCAAATATGGCGATTTCACCTACTGTTAATTCGGGATCTGCATTTGCAGTCATATACTCTGCCGCTTTTTTTATTTCAAACGGTGTCGGAATGGCTACCCCAACTGCGCTATCGAGCGCGCGACTGTAATTACTGTTGAAATTTGATAGCACAAATCCAACCATGCTTTCTTTTAAGCTACTCGCCACTTTCTCTAACGGGGCACGAGAGTTTTCGGCTAGATCAAAGATCGTATTTACAAGTCCTAGTATAAACCGACTTTTCCATACCTCTGGGTTGGGCTTATCGAAATACACTCTGGTCTTAGGTGGTGCTCCTAGTAGAGCCGAGAGGTATCTAAACATGTCCGAGTTGTCTATATATACAGTGGTGTATGTGATGCCCGGAGCATAATGTGAAGCAGATATTTCGCGCACATCAGCAACTGCAAGAGTGCCAGCAGTAGCTCTATAGTTACCAACGCTAGTTCTCCAAGTGAATTCACCTGCGTGAGGAATGGTGATTAGAAAGCCATTCGTTTCGTTTCTCATCTCGTAGCCCCAGCCAGTGTGGCTAATCGTCAAACTGACGAACGACTTCCCGAGAATACAAGCTTTTTTTTGGTAATGTAACTGCCCGCCGTGACCTGGAAAGATCTCCATGTCGTTATCATGAGCTTGGAAATGGCAAGCTGCAATTTCCGTACTTTGAATTAACAGATGAGAGAATCGGTACATATCCATCGCTAAAATCTCAGCAAAACGGTAGCTGATGTTATATCATGTCATTAATCGGATTGATTTGTTGTCTGACCAACGTCCTTCTCGCGCTGCCGCGCTGCCGCATCCTGCTATCGCCCGCACGCCTCACTAGCCTCTTATACAGCACGCCGGGGCCACGCGGCCTTACGCGGTTATTAGGGCACTGTGAAATGTGAAGTGCATCTCACCAAGAGTATTCTGAAAGGACCTCAGAATTTGAATCCATGATCATGGGATCTGCTTTTGCTAACCCTCGTCCTTCTATGCCAAAGCGTAAAGAAACTAGTTGGGTTTCCCGCTTCTTAAGCGTCACCCCATATTCCATGCCATATTGGTTATGCCTAAGCTTAGTATCTCTGCGCTAGTGATGCCAATCGATTTTTTCAACCGAACTTTGAGTATAGATCTAAATCCGGCATCTGCCGCTGCCCAGTATAGTGCCTTGGAATCATCCATTGCCACAGTGCAAATATAAAAGCTTTTGAACGTACCGTGGAATAAATAAGAGATCTCATGATGTTTGAATTCTGACAAGTTTAACATCCACGTTATCAGTGACTGTTTTTTTAGATGTTTTGCGGCTCAAAAAGCTCGTCTCTGAAATGCTCTAGAGCTTGGATGCATTTCACTAGCACTTCCCGATACTCCTGATAGGCCTTGAACACTTCCGGGTCGGAAATAATAGGATTCGCTCCGGCGGCGTCAGTCAAGCTTACGTTGAGATCCTGGAGCGTTGAGCTCAACCGAGTTTGCACTGCGCTCTTAAGCTCAGATAGCGAAAATACCAGATTTAACATTTCTTTTTCGAGGATGACGGCTGGTATTGATATGGGCTGATTGGAGGTTTTAGCGTCACCTGCGCCAGTGGCGTTGGCAACAGACTTGCTTGCGCGCAGAAAGTTTTCCTCTATTACTTGTACAGAGGCCATTATAGCGTTGGAATTTTGTATGACTCCATCCGTAAGTCTTTCGCAACTGGTCATCGCCGCGAGATAGTAAGTTTTAAGCTTAAACATGTGTAGCTCTCAATGTTAAGGGTGGCATCGCACTATATTTGTCCTTTGTCGCGGCGTCGTGGCCCTAAAGCGAAATTTCTTGCGCATTTCTTAAATTCTGCGTTTTTTTAAACATATACCTACTAGATGATGCGATATTGCCACTACGGAGGGCTTCTTTGAAATCAGCTATGCTTCTCCAAGGTTCAACCCTGTGTGCTATCAGCTTCGTTTTGGTTTGAGGATGGAGAAAACTCGCGCCATCTCGATTGCTTGCTATCAAATTCTAAGCGCCCTTGCGCTTACCTTAACTTCGCGCAGAGGTTCTTATATTTCTTAGGCGTTAAAAAATTGCTAGGCGCACCTTGGCCTGTTTTACGGTTGTGGTTTTTCTCATCTTAGGGCTTGGTTTTTTCAGTTTGAAACAGATGTACGAAATTCGTGGCGCAGGTTTGGAAATCGAGAATCATTTCCTGACCGGTATTGCGCGAGGAAATGACATAATTTTGGCTTTCGCCTACACCCGCTATTCAGTGATGAAAATGCTATCGACAAGCAACCCTGACGAATCAGCCAGCGCACGCGACGAGCTCAACCGACGCATTGATACGTTTTTTCAATCGCTGAAGCAGTATAGATCTGTCATCCAATCAGGGGAGCGATGTTGAGTTAAGAAGGGAGACCATTTGAGCGGAAATACTCAGCTGGATACCAAGGGCTCTTGATTACCTCGTACGGGGATCACTTTTTAGCTCTTGATACCTACCGGGAACAAGTCCAGAATCAAGTCTTTGCCTGCCCCGGCAAGAAAAGAACCCCCTTAGATTTCAATGGGTCGGACACCAGATACGAGTCTCGTTTCCCTCTCCAATTTTTTTAATGGTTTCTCTGCATCATCAATCGGTGGTGGCTCGCGCCGCGTTTTGCCGCAACTGGTCTAAGTAGTTCGCCCATTGCTGAGCCGCCTCCCTGCGTTGCACTAGCAGTTGAGCGCGTGCATACACAGCCCCCAGCGCACCTGGCATACGGTGAGATAGCGAGAGTTCGAGCACGATTGGGTCAATACCCAGGTGCTCGTGAGCGATGGTCCGGTAGGTGGCGCGAAAGCCGTGAGCAGTGATGTCGTACTCCGGCCAGATGCGCTGGAAGGACTTGAGCATGGAGGTTGGGTTTATGGGACGTCCTGGATAGACCGGCGAGACGAACACCCAGCCTTTGCCTTCTTCATCCACCACGCGGGTTTTACGTAGCTCGCGTAACAGAACCAACGCTTGTTCAGGCAACGGCACGATGTGTTTGCTCTTGTCCAGATGCTTGGTCTTGCTCACCACATAACGCCAATCGGCGCCCACCAAGTCGACATCTTCCCAGCGCATCTGCACCAGTTCGCCTGGGCGGACCGGCAACATGACCAGCAGGCGCATTGCGGTGGCAACGCTGCCGTCATTGCAGTCATCAAGGCGTATAAGAAGCCTGCCTAGGTCGGATGGCCTTTCGATCGCCGGGTTGCTGGTCACGATGTGGCGAATCTTCAACTCCTCAATGTTGCTGAGAGCCACGTTGCGCTCCACCCAGCCGCGACCTTCGGCAAAGCCCAGAACGGCACGTATGATGGTGCGCACGCGTCGGGCCATGGCCATGGTGCGCTGGCGGCGCAACTCGGTGATGATCGTAGTGATGTGCTCCAACTTGATCTCGCTGATCGGTTTTTTGCCAATGGCAGGCAAGATGTGGTTGTTCAGCGCTCCGGTAAAGCCCGAGATGGATTTGGTCACCAGGTCGGCTGACTTGAATGCCAACCATTGCTCGGCCACGTAAGCGAAGGTGCGCTCTTCATTGAGCAACTGTGCCTCGATCTTGGCGGTCTTGGCCTTGAGCGGAGCGGTGTGGTTAGCCACGTCGCGGCGTGCGCCGCGGGCAATGTCGCGCGCCTCCTTGAGGCCAATGTCGGGGTAAGCGCCGATGGAGACGCGGTTTTCCTTCCCATGCCGCCGATACTTCAATCGCCAAACCTTGGAAGGGGATTTGCCGACCTTGCTCGACGCTCTGACCTCCAAATAGAGGCCAGGAACTTCGCCATCGGCGTGTTTACCTGGTTCGGTCAGAGAGCGGATCAAGGCATCGCTGAGTTTTCGTTTGAAAACAACCACATTGTCTGGGGGCATCGGTGGGGGCATCCTTTTTAAGGAACCGAAATTTGCCCCCAATTATGCCCCCATGAGTCGTGGAATCCATTGGATTTAGACAGGCGGCAATGGACTTAAATAACTAGTAACTTGTTGTTATAAAACGTTTTATGGAATTTAATGGAATTCCATTACAGGCTATCGGGGTCCCCGAAAAACATCTGAATCCGCGACCGCAACCAGCGCTCCCCCGGATCGTTGTCCTGGGACCCGCGCCAGGCCATGTGCAGTTCGAAGCTGCGTACCGGTATGGGCGGGTCTTCGGCGCGTACGCCACCGGCGGCGGTCAGTGCGTCGGCGGTGTAGTCGGGCACGGTGGCGATGATGTCGGTGCCCGACAGCAGCGTGCTCAAGCCGTTGAACTGCGGCACGGCCCACACGACATGGCGCTTGCGGTCGAGTTTCGCCAATTCCTCATCAATGAAACCGCGCAAGTCCCGTGCGACGGAAGCCAGGGCGTGGGGGCGGGCGCAGAATTCGGCCAGGGTCAGTCGCCCCGGTGCGGTGTCGGCCCGCAGCACTTTGGGCATGCTGCGCCGCAAGACCTTGCGCTTGGCGTTGGCCGGCAGGTCGTCGGTGTAGCTGACGCCGATGGAAATTTCACCGGATGCCAGCAAGCCTGGCATCAGGATGTAGTTGACCCGGCGCACCACCAGCACAATGCCTGGCGCTTCGGCCCGCAGGCGCTTGAGCAGCATCGGCAGCAGGGCGAATTCGGCGTCGTCCGACAGGCCGATGCGAAACACCGAGGTGCTGGTGGCCGGGTCGAACTCCGCAGCGCGGCTCACCGCCGTGGAAATCGAATCCAGGGCTGGGGAGAGCAGGGCGAAGATCTCGACCGCCCGGGCCGAAGGCTCCATGCTGCGGCCGGTGCGCACGAACAGCGGGTCATCGAACAGGCTGCGCAGGCGCGACAGCGCTGCGCTGATGGCCGGCTGGCCGAGAAACAGCTTCTCGGCCGCGCGGGTCACGCTGCGTTCATGCATCAGTGTTTCGAACACGATCAACAGGTTCAGGTCGACACGCCGCAGGTCATTACGATTCATCTGGGGTCCTGGCAGGTTCAGCAAGCTTGACGTCGGCGGCCATATGGGAACAATGGCCGGCATGAATCTTACGGGGAAAGGCTGGTACTCTGCATCGGGTAAATGCATTTTCTTAGGGATAAGTCTTACAGGACTGGTTCGGTTTTCTTGCTGCGGAATCAATGACAGGCATGTCGACTATTAATAGCCACTGATGGTCTTGGCTACAAAGCCCGGATAGAGTTCATGGCATTAGAGGTTACTTTGACGAGGTTTGCGATGTCCCGCACGATCCGTTTTCACAAGTTTGGTGGTGCCGAGGTGCTCAAATGCGAAGAGCATGCGGCGGCTCTTCCTGCGCCAGGAGAAGTGCAGGTCCGCGTCGAAGCGATCGGCATCAGTTGGTATGACACCTTGTGGCGCCAGAACCTGGCGTCGTCCCAGGCACGCCTGCCTTCAGGCCTGGGCCATGAGATGGCCGGCGTGGTCACGGCCGTCGGCGACGGCATCGATGACTTGGCCGTGGGCGATAAGGTCGCCAGTTTCCCGGCCGAGAGCCCGAATGATTATCCGGTGTACGGCGAAGTGATCGTGCTGCCGCGCACCGCTCTGACCCGTTATCCCGACGTGCTCAGCCCGATCGAAGCCGCCGTGCATTACACGCCGCTGCTGATCGCCTATTTCGCCTACATGGACCTGGCGCGGGTCAAACCGGGGCAATTCGCCCTGGTCACCGATGCCAGCCATTGTGCCGGCCCGTCCTTTGTCCAACTGGGCAAGGCCCTGGGGGTGCGGGTGATTGCGGCGACCAAGACGGCGGACGAACGTGAATACCTGCTGTCGCTGGGTGCCGAGAAAGTCATCGTCACCGAAGAGCAGGACTTGCTGATGCAAATCAACAAGCTCACCGACAATCGTGGCGTCGATGTAGTGTTCGATGGCCTTGGCGGGCCGCAGATGTCGCTGTTGGGCGATGTGCTGGCACCCCGTGGCAGCCTGGTGTTGTACGGCTTGCAGGGTGGCAACCAGACACCGTTCCCGGCCTGCGCGGCGTTCCAGAAGAACATTCAGTTCTTCGTGCACTGCATCGGTAATTTCACCGGCAAACCGGAACTGGGCATCCTCCAGGACCAGGTGGCGTTGCAACGCGCATTGCGTGATATCAATCAACTGACCGCCGATCGCGTGCTGTTGCCCCTCAAGACGCGGGTCTTCCCGTTCTCCGAGTTTGTCGAAGCTCACCGGTACATGGGCGAATGCCCTTGCCGCGAGCGCGTTGCCCTTCAGGTCGTCGACCCCGCCTGATACCTGTCTTGCGCAAGAGTCATCGCCCGGGCTCTTGCGCTGCCTTCGGCTTGATCCCCGTCCTTGCTTTCTCCCCCCCGCATCCGCTGGCTGGCGGCGGTGTGTACGTGTCTTGCAGCACCCATCAGTGGCCTGTCCCGGTTCGTCCAGGATCGAAACGGCCGGCAGGTCAACATCTGAACTGGTTTTTGCCCCCAATCTGTATCTTCTAATCGTTATTTAAGTCCTGATAATTGAACGCTTGATTTCCATATCAAGGAAGAAGTCGTGGTGCGGTATAACTTTTTCGAAGGCCTTCATCCTTCAAGACCCATTCAAGGTGCAACGAGCGTTTATTGGAACGGGGCTATCTATCAAACCTTTGGAAAACGAGGCGGGGTAGAGGGTCTATTCAAGTTCGGCAAGTTCCTTATTTCGCGTACTCATTATCTGTGGGACGTTGTCGGAAATCTCCTAGGACGTGCCCCTGGCTTGGCGAGGCCCCGTATTTACGCGGTCCGCGGCGGGGGAACCAAGGAGTGTCGGGTGGCTCTCTGCGTATGTATCAAATAATTACGGCAAGCACTGCTTGAGCGTATTGCTAATACTCTTTGAGTACTAGAACGATCCATTCAGATCAACACGTCGCGCGGTCACGTTGGTGCGGGTGCGGCGCCGATAGTTGAATTTCAGGTAAATAGCTATGAGTGCAATTCATGAGCAGGCAATGACTCACGTGTATCAACAGATACTGCAACGCTTGTTGGGTTTTTATTCGCGGGCCGAACGGACTGCGTTGCAGCTTTTGATCCAACGATTGATTGTCGCCGCCGGAGGCATTGACCGGATTGGTGATTATCGGGTGTTGACGGTCCAGAACGGAAGCCGGGAGGGCTTTTACGTGCTGACCGCTTTGCGGGCCGCACAGCTCAGCATCGCGGGCCGGCATCCGGTGACCTTCGCTTTGCGCGTCGCCACGCCGCGCTTGAGCGAGACCACCCAGGCGACACTGGAGAACATCCATCGCTGCTACAGCGCGCTGTTTGTCTATGACGATCCCCGGGTCGAATTGCTGATGGCGGATAACCGCGAGGTGTTGCCGTTCAACCACCGGCAGTCCTTGTCGGTGGCGGGGCACGAGGCCAATCGCATGGATCTGCTGGCGTTGGGGCACCTTCGCTCGGTCGACAGCCCCCTTGAAATCGGGGGGGAAGGCTACCTGGCGATGACCGAGTTCTATCGGCACATGGCCCGCTGGGAGCCTGGCGTGGATTCGATGGTCAGCAGCGATACACCGCGCCAGCAAAAACTGTTCATCTCAGGCCTGCGCCGCGCGGCCCGCAAGATCGGCCTGCCGATCGACAACATTGGCTGTTTCGACAGTCTCTTTGCGCACCTCGATACCTTGAACAACGATCTCTACGAACATTTCTACGGTCCCGAGCGCCTCGGCGCATGGAAACCCGAGGGGCATTACGAGGCCTGTCGACGGATGAGCCACATTGGCATCGACGACCTGATCGTCGATCGCCAGGAAGGTACCAATTGGCCGCTGTTCAACGAATTCCTGCGAGTACGGACCGACCACCTCATGCCCTCGGCGATCGAAAACGAATACCTGAGCCCGCTGCTGTCGGCTCATCTGCATGGGCTGCAGGCCTGCTACGTGCAGGGGCGCAGCTACGAAACGGGGTACAGCGACTACGTGCAGCGGGCGATCATGATCATGCATCGCAAGCAGTTGCCGGAACATGCCTGCGAGCAGGCTCGGGCGCTGTTTGGCTCACCTTCGTCGGTTCCCGACCGCCGCGCCTACGCCGCCCTCGAAGCGCAGAAAATCCTCGGGCTCAGTGAAACGCAACTGGTGTGCATGCTGTTCGCCCCGTTCGTGGGGCAGGGCGCGGGCCTGGAACATTTCCTGCGCTGTTGCCACCCCGGCATGCTGGTGGCACTGCCGGACCTGCACAAGGCCATGCAGGGCGCGCCCGTTGCCGATCAGATCGCCCAATGGATGGTCGACGTCAGTGGCCTGCCCGTCGGAGTCCTTGGCAAACTGTACCAAGCGAACGTGGCATCGCCGGACCAACCGGAAACGGTTCCGGGCGGCGATCTGCAACAGGCCCTCGACGACATCGACACGGCAGAAGCCGGGCAAGCCGTCGATGAGCCGCACGAACACTCGGCAAGGCACTGAGGAACGCGGTTTGATGGAGTCGTCTACCTCCCGCCCGATCATGATGCCCGGTGTTGCGACCTGGCCGGCTGCAATCCGCTCTCCTGGCGTGATCCGATGAAAGGCTGCCGGGAGACAGACTTCGCCTACCAGGCGGTTTATCGCTACCTGACCACGCTGATCAACGAACTGGAGGTCGATGCGCGGGTGCGCCTGCCCTCGTTGCGGCAATTGGCCGAGCGTCTGAATGTGTCGATATCCACCATTCAGTACGCATATTCATTGCTGGAGAAGGAAGGGCGGGTCTATTCGATCGCCAAATCCGGTTATTACGCACTGCCGGCGCCCAGCACGACTACCCTGGACGGCGGCGGCGATCTACTCGAAACCTTGTATGTCAACGCCCGACGGCCAGGCATGCTGGTGCTCAGCGCGGATGAGCCGGCGTCGATGCAGCCATTGGACAGTCCGATGTTGTTGCTCGAGCGCGAGCTGCTGCGCCAGTATCCACGCTCCTCGCAGATGCCTTCGCAACCCTGGGGCGAGCTGGAACTGCGCACCGCGCTGGCGGCCCGCTACACGTCTTCGCCGGCCCGTTGTTGGAATGCCGATGACGTCTACATCGGTGCCGACCTGCGGGGTGTCCTGGAGATCCTGATTGGCGTACTGGCACTTCGGGGCGCCACCGTGCTGATCGAATCGCCTTGTGACTGGGTCGTGTTGCGCCTGCTCCAGGCCGCTGACATCAACCTCATCGAGTTGCCACTGCTGGCCGGCGGGGAAATCGATATCGAGCAGATGGAACAACTGTTGGAAAGCGAAACGGTACGCCTGGTGATGTTGTCGTCGGTCCTGAACATGCCAACGGGGTCGTTCGTTCCCGAGGAAAACCGTCGTGCCATCGCGCAGTTGCTGGAACGGTACGGCACGTGGGTGCTGGAGAACGACAGTCATACAGACTTGGCGTTCGAGGCCGGGGCGACGCCTTTTCGGGACTTGCTCGACCCGGATCGGCTGATCGTCTATTCCACGTTCGAGAAGACCATCGGCCCAGAGGCGCCGTACGGCTACGTGTTGTCGCGCCAGTTGACCCTGCAACTACAGCGACATTTCCTGCTACGTGCGTTTCGCCTGTCGCCGATTCGCCAGAAAGCCATCGCCCGGCTGTACAGCAACGGTCGGATTGACCAGCATTTGCTGGTGTTGCGGCGCCTGCTGCGCGAAAGCGCGGTTTCGACCACACAACTGCTGCGCGAGCGGCTGGGGGATAGCGTGCAATGGGTGGAACCCCAAGGTGGCGCGACGATCTGGATGCGCTCGACGCGAAGGGTCGACTTGCGGCGGGTGTTTCGTCGGCTCCTGGCCCAGCGAATCGTCATCGCGCCCGGAGAACTGTTCAGCCTTCATGGCCTGTATGGGCAACATATGCGCCTGACCCATACGCTCAATGGGCCACAGGACCTGGACGCGGCACTCTGCGCGTTGACCGACGCCCTGAGGCTCGAGCAATCGTAATCGGCGGCGATGGATCGAACCCGGCGCGCCATGGTCGAACTGTCAGTAAACTGCACCCTATTTCCCGAGCCATTCCACTCAGAGGTTTTGCATGACAGTCAGTCCATTTGCGGGCAAGCCGGCACCGGCAGAGTTGTTGATCGATATCCCGCGACTGGTGACGGCCTACTACACCGGCCGACCCGATGCCTCGGTTGCAACCCAGCGCGTGGCGTTCGGCACCTCCGGCCACCGCGGCAGCTCCTTTGACCTGGGCTTCAACGAGTGGCACGTGTTGGCAATCAGCCAGGCGATCTGCCTGTACCGCGAAGCCCAGGGTATCAACGGACCGTTGTTCGTCGGTATCGACACTCACGCGCTGTCGACCCCGGCGGGCGCCAGCGCATTGGAAGTGTTCGCGGCCAACGGTGTGACCGTCATGATCGCCGAGGGGGATGAATACACCCCGACGCCAGCGGTTTCCCACGCCATTCTCTGCTACAACCGTGGCCGCTCGGCGGGCCTGGCGGACGGTATCGTCATCACGCCGTCCCACAACCCGCCGCAAAGCGGTGGCTACAAGTACAACCCTACTAACGGTGGCCCGGCCGATACCCACATCACCAAGTGGATCGAAGCCAAGGCCAACGAACTGCTGGCCAACCAACTCGCCGGCGTCAAGCGCGTCAGTTACGAGCAGGCCCTGAAGGCCGATACCACCCACCGCCATGACTACGTCAACACTTACGTGGCGGACCTGATCAATGTCATCGATTTCGATGCCATCCGCACCGCCGGGCTGCACCTGGGTGTCGACCCGTTGGGTGGCGCGGGCGTGCGCTACTGGCCAGCCATTGCCGAGCATTACCGCCTGGACCTTGAGGTGGTGAATACCCACGTGGATTCCACCTTTCGTTTCATGACCGTCGACTGGGACGGGCAGATCCGCATGGACCCATCCTCCAGCCATGCCATGCAAGGGTTGATTGGCCTGAAGGAGCGTTTCGACGTGGCCTTCGCCTGCGACCCGGACCATGACCGCCATGGCATCGTGACGCCGTCCGGCGGCCTGTTGGCGCCGAACAATTACCTGGCAGTGTCGATCGACTATTTGTTCCAGAACCGCCCGCAATGGCGCGCCGATGCTGGCGTGGGCAAGACGGTGGTCAGCAGCGGCCTGATCGATCGCGTCGCCAAGCGCCTGGGGCGCCGTCTCTATGAAGTGCCGGTGGGCTTCAAATGGTGTGCCGATGGCCTGTTCGATGGCTCCCTGGGCTTTGGCGGTGAAGAAAGTGCCGGTGCTTCGTTCCTGCGCAAGGATGGCGGCGTCTGGAGTACCGACAAGGATGGCCTGATTCCGGCGTTGCTGGCGGCGGAGATGACGGCCCGCACCGGTCGCGATCCGAGCCAGGCCTACCGCGCCTTGACCGACGCGCTGGGCGAACCGTTCTCGGTACGCGTCGATGCCAAGGCCAACCCGCAGCAGAAGGCGCTGTTGAGCAAGCTGTCGCCGGATCAGGTAACGTCTACCGAACTGGCAGGGGAGAAGATCCAGAGCATCCTCAGCCATGCGCCGGGCAATGACCAGGCCATCGGCGGCCTGAAGGTCATGACCGAAAATGGCTGGTTCGCGGCGCGTCCGTCCGGTACTGAAGATATCTACAAGATCTACGCTGAAAGCTTCATTGGCGATGCGCACCTCAAGCAGTTGGTGGCTGAGGCGCAAACGTTGGTGGATGGGGCTATCACTAGCAAGTAATGCCTGTGCAAGTGATGCCTGTGATGTGAACGTGTGGCGAGGGAGCGTGCTCCCGCTCGGTTGCGCAGCGACCGCCAAAAAAGCGGGCCCGCTGCGCCCGAGGCGTCGGCCCGGCCCCGCGGGAGCAAGCTCCCTCGCCACAAGAGCAAGAGGCGCAGTGCTGCTAGTGGCGCAGGGGTCAAGCCAGGTCTACGAGCACGATTTCGCTGTCTTCGATCGCGGTCACTCGCAATACCTGTTCAGCTTCGATCGCAACACCGTCTCGAGCTTGTGCGCGTAACCCATTGATTTCTATTAGTCCTGTGGCTGGCACAAGATAAGCTCGTCGCCCGGCGTCCAGCCGATACTCCGCATTTTCACCCGCCTTGAGGTTGGCCGCTACCAACCGCGCGTTGGCGCGAATACGCAGGCTCTGGTCATCGCCGGCCTTGCCACTGGCCAGGGTCACGAAACCTTCGCGCGAGTCCTTGGGAAACGGTTTGGCGCCCCATGACGGTGCCAGGCCTTCTTCGTTGGGAATGATCCATATCTGGAAAATGCGCGTGGCCGTCGATTCCAGGTTGTACTCGCTGTGGGCAATCCCGGTGCCCGCGCTCATGACCTGTACGTCGCCAGCCTCCGTACGGCCCTTGTTGCCCAGGTTGTCCTGATGACTGATGGCGCCTTCGCGAACATAGGTGATGATTTCCATGTCCCGGTGCGGATGTTGAGGAAAACCACTGCCGGGGGCAATGACGTCATCGTTCCAGACGCGCAGATTGCCCCAATTCATGCGTTGCGGGTCGTAGTACTCGGCGAACGAAAAATGGTGGTGGGCATCCAACCAGCCGTGGTTGGCGGCACCCAAGGTGGCGAAGGGCCTGAGTTCGAGCATGTTCGTGTCCTTTTCGCTGAAAAGCGAAAGCGAGGGATGATGGCGCTATTTTCGCGAAGGAAATCATCGATAAAAAGCGTAAAAAACGTTTCAATCCTATCGTTTATTTAGATATAAAATCACGAGCCAACGTTCACTTCATCACCTAAACCCATGACTTAAAAGCTTTTGGGTGGAACCTGGCGGCAAATACAGACACCATAGCCGTCATGGTTCTTGAACACCGGAGTCCCACGTGTCGCAACACACTCCCGATCTTCCCCCCGAGCTGTTACCCCTGGCCCAGATGCCGTTGCTCAAGCGCCTGGCCGCTCGATTCTTCGGCCATGGCCTGACGCGCCTGCGTGCCCAGCACCGGGCGTCCTGGTTGCACGGCCAGGCCGATGGCTTTCGCAGCGGCCATACCGCCGGTTTCGACTATGGCTATAAGGAAGGCAGGGCCGAAGGGCTTGAAGAGGGCCGTCAGGTGCTGTTGATCCGCGATTCGCGTAGCACGGAGCACCCGGCCCCCCAGGTGGATGATTTGTTGTTCGACGACTGGCGTCTGCCACTGACCGCCGAGTTGAAGAAACGCATCAAAGCGGACGTTGCTCGATTGCTGCCGGCGCATGCACAACCCAGTGCAGCGCAATGGAAGATGATTTTCAGCGACACACCGTCCACGTCGGTGGTCGCCGGGGCCGGCGCGGGCAAGTCCACGACCCTGGTGCTGCGCATCGTGCTGCTGTCCCACTACTTGGGCTTCGAACTGGATTCGATGACCGTGGTGACGTTTACCCGGGAGTCGCGCAAGAATTTCATTCGAAAGCTGATCGAGGTGTTCGGCCTGTGGGGGCGAACTGTCAGCCTCAAGGAAGCTCGCGATCTGGTTCGAACCTTCCATTCGCGTATCTTGCCCATGGTGCGCAGCTTGCCTGGGTTCGAGCGCCTCCAGGCCTTCGAGACCCTGAGTCATCGCGCCGAAGCGGACGACGCCCAAGACAATCCTTTTGACCTGCGCATCAATGATGTCCAGCGCCAGCAACTCAACGCCTGTTATTACAGCCTTTACCAGCGGGACGCGCGTTTCCGTGAGCTGATCCAGCCGTTGTCCCGCCATGCCCTGCAGCTCAAGGAACTGGAGCGCGATCACCCGGATGTGCAAAAACGGGTGGCCGTCACCGAGCTGGCGGCCCAGCGCGACGAAGAATTGTGCGACGCCGTCGAAGATCTATGGTTTCGCGCCGGTGCCTGGCCAATCAAGGGAATCGAGCCAAAGCGACAGACTTTTGAAATCAACGGTTCTCGATTCCATTGTCACGGCTACGCACCGTCACTCGATGCCTGGGTGATGCTGGGCTTCGATCCGCGGGAAGACGCCCGGCTCAGTCGTCCGGGGGCCAAGTTGAGTATCCGCGCGGAGTGGGCGGTAAAGCGTACCTTGTTTCAAGCTTTCTGCCGTAAGCCACTGATTTGGCTGGAAAGTTATGAGGCAACAAAGCGCGTGGTGGCCACAATGGCCGGCGATGCCAGCGCCGGGCCCGGGTTCGACTATAAGGTCAAGGGCGAGCTGGGTTCGGCGCCATTGCTGGACTGTTTTGTCGCGGCGGCAGGCTTTATCGAGAACCTGGGGCTTGACGTCCCGGATGCCGTGGGCCGGATGTCCTTCGCCCAAGATGACCCTGATCGGTATTTTTTCGAGGCGTTGAGTCGCTATTGGCGAGCCTTCGAAGACCATTTACTCGATCAATCGCCACCGATCATGACCTACAACCGCATGTTCGCGTTGTTCAGCGAACATTCGCCGGAAAACTTCAAGTTGCTGGGGGATGCCTTGCTCAGGCCGCTTTCGCATCTGATGATCGACGAATTCCAGGACGTGTCGCCGCAGATCGTCTCCTGGCTTCGCGCCAGTCTCCGTGAGGTCCGTAGCCGTGGCCCAGCGCTGCATGTGGGGCGCGGCGCCCAGCGCTCCTCCTTGCTGTGTGTCGGGGACGATTGGCAATCGATCTATGGCTGGCGCGGCAGTTCGCCGAGCTATTTCATGGCGTTCAACAAGCAATTCCCGTCACCGGCGACAACTCGGGTCATGCTCACCGACAACTATCGCAGCCACCAGCACATCATCGACGCGGCCGAGCACATCGTGCGCGCCGCTGCGGCGATCCCTGGTAAAAAGGCCAAGGCCAGCGGCATGCCTCGTTCGCTGAGTCCGGTCAATGTACTGGATCGAGACGATGAAGGACTGGCCCTGCGATTGGAGGAGCATTATCGCAAGGGTGACTCCATCTTGATGCTGTATCGAAAAAGTAGCGATAAGCTATTGATAGAAAAGAATATTCAGTCAGTAGTTAATGTTGATTCTAGCTTGCCTTACGAGGCTCGGCGGCTCAGGCAAATGACTTACCACAGTGCCAAGGGGCTCCAGGCTGATGCAGTGTTCTTGTTGGGTGACTGTCAGCACTTGAGCAGTTCGCCCTACAAAAATCAGGTTTATCGAATGGCTGGGCTGGGGCAGGACGGGGATGCCGAGCCTTACGACACGGCGCAAAAAGATGAAATCTTGCGTTTGGCGTATGTGGGGATTACTCGTGCGGTGCAGCATTGCTATTGGTATGTCGATGGGCAGGATGGGCAGGCGGCCAATGGGTCTAAGGCTTCGGATCGTGTTGCTGCGGATAAGCCTTTTTTTGTTGACCATCGGCGTGTTCGTAAGGGGTAGGGTTTCTATTCCTGGGTATATGTGTATATCCGTTATTTAGGTAACGGCGACTTAGGGTTCCGCTTTTACAGCGGGTCACTTTTGGAAGAGCGCCAAAAGTAACCAAAAGCGCTTTGCCCCACCACTCGGCACCTCGCCTAGGCTCGGTGTGCCCTCACTCCGGCATTGCTCCGTGGGCCGCCGCGAAGGGCCATCCATGGCCCAGCGCGGCTATCCCGGCATCCATGCCGGGATGCCCACTGCGCAATGCCTGCGTTCAGCCAGCGTGGTTTAACGGGGCGCCCAGATCAAGATCAAGATCCAAAGCAAAGCAAAAGCGGTCGGGGCTGGTATTTATGTGTGCTGCACCACTGCTATCGCGAGCAAGCTCGCTCCCACAATGGGCCGGGCGGTGAACACAAAACTCATGAACAGCCAATATCACCTGTGGGAGCGAGCCTGCTCGCGATGAGGCCAGCACATCCAACCTCTTCATTGACTGAGCCACCGCTATCGCGAGCAAGCTTTGCCCCTACAGATCTGATGGGTGTACGACCTGAAGAGCCAGGTCGGCTCTCAGGCCGCCTCGCAATAGTGACCCGCTGTAAAGCGGAACCATAAGCCGCCGTTACCGCAGCAACGGTTATGTACCTCAAAAAAAACGGCGCCTTCCCAAAAAGGGAGGCGCCGCTTGTCTAGCATTAAAAAGAACCAACCCGATCAGGAAGCAAACCGCCGCAACCCAACCGGTGGCACAAAGGCTTCCAGCTCGGCCTCGACCGCCTCGATTATTCGTTCCACATCCGGCGCATTCATCACCGTCGCACAGGGGATCCCTGCAATGGCGATCATCGTCTCGCCGCTGGCACGATCAAACAACCGGGCAACCATGCTGCCCGGCGCATCCATGCTCGCTTCGAATCCCATGGGATGGAAGTGCCAGCGCAGCAACTGGCAAGCGTTGGGGAACGTAACCTTGCTGAAAGATCCTTTATTCATGTGTTGCCCGCCTTCTTCAATCGAGCGCTTCCTTTTGCTCATGTCAGGAAGGAAGAGCCATCTTGGCTCTACCAGTGAGAACTAAAAATAGCACCTGAAAATGAAGCTCATGTGGATTTTTTCAGTCCGTTTTGCGATTGGTTCACTTTTTTTGATCTGGATCACGACTTAAACGGCAATGCTCAGAATGCCATCACGCTTGACCGGGGGTCTCCTCAGGTTCGCCCAACCGCTCTGGCACGCGGTATTTCAGGGCGATGATCAGGGCCAGGATCGCCATGCCCAGGGCAACGGCGAAGGTCATGTGCAGACCGTTCGTCACCGCCTCGCGGCTGGCGCGGGTGATGTCATTCGTCGCCGCGGCGGCCGCAAACACCGCACCGAGTACGGAGGCTCCGGTGAAGAAACCCAGGTGGCGTGACAGGGTGAGCAGCCCCGCGACGACGCCCCGCCTTTGGGCCGCTACATCAGCCATGACCGCCGTGTTGTTGGACGTCTGGAAAACCGCGTAGCCCAGGGTCGTTACTACAATGGCCGGGAGGTAGCCGGCGATGCCAAGGGCGGGGGGGACCAATGACAGCATCAGACAGCCGAGGATCATGGTCGCCAGGCCGGTGAGCCGCATGGGTTGCACGCCGAACCGATCAGCCAGGCGTCCGGCAGGCACCCCGGCCAGCGCCGCGACGCATGGCCCAGCCGCCAGCACGAGCCCGACGAGGGCCGCCGGCAGTCCGAGGGCGATGGACAGGTAAAAAGGCCCGACCAGCAGCGTTGCCATCATGATCGTCGCGACCAGGGCGCTCGTCGCCAGGCCCGAGACCAATGACCTGTCGCGAAATAAAGTCAGCGGAATCAGCGGCGACACGGCCCGGGATTGGGCACGAATGAACAATCCGCCGCCCACGAGCGCGACCAGCAGCAGCGCAATATTCGACTCGCCAAAGGTCCCGCGCCCGGAAGTCATGGCCAAGGCATAGGCGGCGAGCGTCAACGCCAACAACACGGTGCCGGTGATGTCGAAGCGGGCCGTTCCGGCCTTTGGCGGCACCTGCCGCACCGGCAGCGCGTACCAGGCCAGCCCCAAGGTCAACAGGCCAAGGGGGAGGTTGACCAGAAACAAGGCCTGCCAGCCGAACCCGCTGATCAGCAGACCGCCGACGGAGGGACCCAGGGCCGTGCCCACCGCCGACAGCGTGGCCAGCAGGCCCATGGCACTGCCGGTTTTTTCCTGGGCGACCGTTTCGCCAACCAGGGCCAAGGTCAGCGTCATCATGATGGCGGCCCCCAGGCCTTGCAGCGCCCGACCTGCAATCAGCAGCCAAAGCGAAGGCGCCAGGCCGCAAAGTACCGAGGCCAAGGTGAACAAGGCGATGCCGGCCAAGAGCAGCTTGCGCCGGCCCATCAGGTCGCCCAGGCGGCCGACGCTGACGATCAGCGTGGTCATGGCGAGCAGATAGGCGAGCACCACCCATTGGACCTGCTGGAAAGAGGCATCGAGGGCCTGGGCCAGTGTCGGTAACGCCACCGCGGCCACACTGGCGCCCAGGGAGGCCAGCAGCGTCGAGAGCGCAAGGCTCGCCAAGGCCCAGCGAGGTGAAAAGGACCGGCTCGCGGGTGCGGTTGCCGGCTGGTTTGGTTGCGTGTTGATGGGGTTCATCGTGCCACCTGTCTCCGCGCGCTCAATACGGCGCTGTCACAACGTTACCGCTGGGCATAATATGGCGGAAGACGCAGCACTTGCAGGTTATAGCTGCACAGAGCGCCCTATATCCAATTCGAGATTGCGCCATGTCTTCGCCTGACCTCAATCTGCTTGTCACCCTCGATGTACTGCTCTGCGAAGGCAGCGTGGCCCGGGCCGCCCGGCGGCTGCGGCTCAGCCCGTCGGCCATGAGCCGGGCACTGGCGCGGTTGCGAGAAACCACTGGAGATCCGTTGTTGGTAAGGGCCGGGCGAGGGCTGGTGCCGACACCCCGAGCGCTGGAGTTGCGCGAACAGGTCAGTCTCTTGGTGCAACAGGCCCAGGCGGTGCTGCGTCCAGTGGCGATCCCCGACCTTGGGCGCTTGAATCGGACTTTCACGCTGCGCACCCGTGAGGGCTTCGTGGAAAACTTCGCCATCGACCTGATCGCCCGCATTCACGAACAAGCGCCCGGCGTGCGGCTGCGTTTCGTGGAAAAGACCGACTGGGACAGCACAGCGCTGCGCGAAGGGACCGTGGACCTGGAAACGGCCGTAGTGGACAAGGACACCAGCCCGGAACTGCGAACCCAGGCGTTGTTCAGCGACCGCCTGATCGGGGTGACGCGTGCCGGACACCCGTTGAGCCAGGTGGCGATGAGCGCTACCGGTTATGCAGCGGGCGGGCATATCGGGGTCTCGATGCGCGGCTTGGATCACGGCCTCATCGACCAGGCCCTGGCAGCGTTGGGCCTGTCCCGGGAAATCGTCACCAGCGTGCCAGGTTTTTCCTCGGCGTTGGGGCTGGCCCGGTCCAGCGACTTGATCGCCAGCGTGCCTGAGCGCTACACCACCAGCCTGCGGATCGGCCTGCACAGTTTTACGCTGCCGTTTCCGTTGCCGGAATTCACGATCGCCATGCTCTGGCATCCGCGAATGGACGCCGACCCGGTGCATCGCTGGCTTCGGGGCTGTCTGCGGGAAGTGTGTGCACGTAAACCTTGAGGTGACTTGGTAGGTATTAATTAATAGCACTTCGCTGGCACTTAGTTTTGAAAAGTGCGATGCCGTTCGCAAATAGCGAGTTATCGATATTTAATATTTAAATATAGTTTTGTCCGACAATCCGCAGTTTCGGCAGTTGCACACGGAGACTGGCGAGGCCGAAGTCTATTGTTTAGGGGCGTTAAGGGGCAGGGCGTGAAATTGAACGAAAAAAATTGCTAGACGTTTGATTTCCAATTGTGTCAGGTTTCTTACGTCCTCATTGGGCGAGTGATAGGACGATCTCGCCAGAGATCGTCTGTCTGACTAAAACTGTTCCATTTGCAAACAAGGAAGTGTGTTTATGTCGAAAGTCAAAAACAGCGCTATCGATTCTGCCGAGCAACTGTTCTGGGCGCCGCAACTGGCCGCTCCCAGTAATGCGTTCAACCAGATCAATAGTTTCAGTCATCAATACGACCGCGGCGGTAACCTGACCGTCAACGGCAAACCGTCGTACTCCGTCGACGAGGCGGCCACCCAGTTGCTGCGCGACGGCGCGGCTTACCAGGACCGGGACGGCAGCGGCAAGATCGAGCTGACCTACACCTTCCTGACGTCAGCCTCGTCCAGCACCATGAACAAGCATGGAATCAGTGGCTTCAGCCAGTTCAGCGCCCAGCAGAAGGGCCAAGCCGCCCTGGCCATGCAATCCTGGGCGGACGTGGCCAATGTCACCTTCACCGAAAAGGCCAGCGGTGGCGATGGTCACATGACCTTCGGTAACTACAGCGGCGGCCAGGATGGCGCCGCGGCGTTCGCTTATCTGCCGGGGACTGGCGCCGGTTATGACGGGACGTCCTGGTATCTGATCAACAGCAGCTACACCCAGAACAAGAACCCGGACCTGAACAACTACGGCCGCCAGACCCTGACCCACGAAATCGGTCATACCCTCGGCCTGGCCCACCCAGGTGACTACAACGCCGGCGAAGGCAGCCCGACCTACGATGACGCCACCTATGGCCAGGACACCCGTGGCTACAGCCTCATGAGCTACTGGAGCGAAAGCAATACCGACCAGAATTTCAGCAAGGGCGGCGTCGAAGCCTACGCCTCGGGTCCGCTGATGGATGACATCGCGGCCATCCAGAAACTCTACGGTGCCAACACCACGACCCGTACCGGCGATTCGACCTACGGTTTCAACTCCAACACCGGTCGCGATTTCCTCAGTGCCTCTTCATCTTCGGACAAAGTCGTGTTTTCGGTATGGGATGCGGGCGGCCGTGACACCCTGGATTTCTCTGGCTTTACCCAAAACCAGAAGATCAATCTCAATGACGCCTCGTTCTCCGATGTTGGCGGCATGGTCGGCAACGTGTCCATCGCCCAGGGGGCAACCATTGAGAATGCCATCGGTGGCTCGGGCAGTGACTTGTTGGTCGGCAACGCGGCTGTCGGTTATACACATCTGCCGCTGCCGCCGAAGAGGATAGTGGAGCTCGCGGTGGGGGGCGGATCTGTTATAAA
>NZ_JABAEE010000027.1:0-46944 GCF_023701885.1 Pseudomonas sp. CG7
ACTGGCTAGAGTCGGAATCGAGCTTTTAGTCCCGCCCACCCCTTCAAGTCTAAACATACAAGCGAGCTTGCTCGCGATAGCGGAGGATCAGCCGACATTCATGCTGGATGTGCCATCGCATCGCGAGCAAGCTCGCTCCCACAGTTGGATTGAAGTACAGCCGCCAGAGCCAGGCCGGCTGTCAGGCCGCCTCGCGAGCAAGCTTTGCTCCCACAGACAAGAGGATCCAAAAAATGAATCCAAAAAGCCCAAGCTCCCCCTGCCCTCGACTCCTACAATCAGGTTGAATACCTGATGTTCGACAAAGCGCCCACAGGAGCCCAGCATGACAGCAACCGTTCTGGTACTGGTTGAAACCGTCAATGAATACCTGCCGATTCTCGAGCGGCAGGGTTACCACTTGGAATTGGCGCCCACGCCGGCCGAACGCAAGACCGCGATCTTCGAACACGGTGAACGCTTCAGCGCAGTGCTGACCCGCGGCCCCCTGGGTTTGACGGCGGAAGAAATCGCCGCCCTGCCCAACCTGCAGATCATCTGCGTGATCGGCGCCGGCTACGAGCAGGTAGACCTGCAGGCCGCACGCAACCGGGGCATCGTGGTGACCAACGGTGCCGGGGTCAACGCGTCGTCGGTGGCCGACCATGCCATGGCGCTGCTGCTGGCGCTGGTGCGTGACATTCCCCGGGCCGACGCGAGTGTGCGCCGGGGCGAGTGGGCCAAGGTCATGCGCCCCTCCCTGGCCGGCAAGCGCCTGGGTGTGCTGGGCCTGGGCGCGGTGGGCATGGCGATTGCCAAGCGGGCCGCCCTCGGCTTCGACATGAGCGTCAGCTACCACAATCGGCGGATGCGCAACGACGTGCCGTACGCCTTCTGCGCCACGCCCACGGAACTGGCCCGGGTCTCGGACTTTCTGATCGTCGCCACGCCCGGCGGCCTGGACACCCGGCAATTGATCAACAAACAGGCCCTTGATGCCCTCGGCCCCCATGGTTTCCTGGTGAACATCGCTCGCGCCAGCGTGGTCGCCACCACCGACCTGATCCACGCCCTGGAACATCGACGGATCGCCGGAGCCGCCCTGGACGTGTTCGACCACGAGCCCGAAGTGCCAGACGCGCTGAAACACCTGCCCAACGTCGTGCTGACCCCCCATGTGGCCGGCCTGTCGCCGGAAGCGACGCGGGACACGGTGGAACTGGTGGGCCAGAACCTGAACGCATTCTTTTCCGGCAAACCGGTGTTGACGCCGGTGCCGCTACCCGACCCGCAGCCTTAAAGCACCCCTAGCAGGGTCCACAACCGCCGGGACTCGGCATCGGCACTGATCAGTTCACCCAGCAGCTCGCTCAGCGGCTTGTTGCCCCACTCCACCCCGCGCCGGATCAGGTAGGGCACCGGGCTGTGGGGCTCGGTGCGGGCCAGGTAACCGGCGATCACCAGCAACTGTCGGTAGGCCTCTTCACGATTGGCCGGCTCCTGGAAGACCTGGGCCACTGCCGCCTGTGGCTGGGATGTCGGTGAGGTAGCCGCCGGGGCCGTTTGCACCGGCACGACGGTGGGTTGCTGTGGGTGCATCGCGATGAACTCCTCTACCAGTGACAGCAACGCCTGCATCACGTCCTGCAAGGATTTGTAACCCGGCGCCAGGCTGCCCAGGTAGGCGTCGCTCCAGGCTTCGAGCCGTTGCAGGTGCTGCAGGCTCAACATCAGGCTGCCCTGGCGATGCAACCAGAACGACAAGGGTGTGCCGCGAATCAGTTCGCTGAGTTTCTTGTGATCGTTGCGCGCCGCTTCCGCCGAGGCCTTGGCGTTCTTGCTGTCGTTGACCAACACCTGCTGGCGCTGCAAGCGTTGCCAGTCGTCCAGGCAGAAACTGGCGAACGTTGGGTCCCGGCCATCGAGCAATGGCACCCGTGTCAGCAGCACTTCGCTGTAGCGACGGGCCAGCCATTCCAGCGGAATCACCCGCCACGACTGGTCGCCTTCGTCGGCTTGGGGGTGCAACTGCTCCGGATAACGCTCGCACAGCCCCGCCACCAGCGCCAGGCTGCCCGGCAATCCCTCCAGCCCGGCCATGTGCAGCCAGGCCTCCCCCAGCCAGGCGCTGATCATCAGGTCCTTGCTGCGCTCCAGCAGCAGCGTGCTCGCGAGCCGTTCCAGGTCCGGCCACAGGGCACGCTTGATCGAAGACTGCCACACGCCGGTGGGCAGGCTGGTGTCGTCCTCCCGACGCAATTCGCGCAATTGATCGTATTCCGGTTCGTAGCGCAGGTCCTGGCCACAGGGCGATTCGGCGCTGATCGGCTCAAGCAACTGAGTGACCAGTTCCGGCAAAGGCGATATCGGCAGGTTCACAGGCCCTCCTCACGGGTGGCGATGGCGGGGCTCGATGAGGTCGCCATGAAGGGTGAACGGGGGGCCCGCGTCGGCAGCGGCGGGATCGACAACGGCAGCTTGGAGCCCTGGCTCATCAACGACAGGCGCACGAACATCAGTGTCCGCTCCACCGTGCGCGCCTGGGTCTGGGCGGTGACTGGCAATTGCAGGGCCAGGGGGAAATCGGTGTAGTCGACGTTCGGTTGGCGCTGGGCTGACGCCTGGGAGCGCATCAACCGCAGCAATGACCCAGGCCCTTGGTAGTCCCAGCCCGCCTCCAGGTCGCGCACCACCAGGTTCGGTTGCAAGGGGTCGTTGGCCGGACGCTGGTAACCGTTACGGGCCCAGCGCAAGGTCAGGCTCACGGGCTGACCCACCATCCACCGCAGGTTCTGCTGATCACCGCCGGGGTAGCGGATCTGCTGGTTGCCGGCGTTCAGGCCCCAGGCGATCACCTGGTCGGCGCCGCGTTCCTCATCCCGATCGGTCCGCCAGCGCACGTCCATCTCCCCGCCAAGAATGCCGCTCTTGTCCCGTACGACCAGCGGTCCGAGCCAGGTCCCGGCTTGTTTCAAACGGTTGAGGAAATCCTCGGCCGCGAGCCGCTCCGGCGCCTGACTCAACGCCAACCCGGCCTGGGCCAGGGGCAGGCGTGTGTCGATCAACGCCAGCAAGTGTTGGACCCGCGCCGGGTCGGCATCGCTGGCCCGCACATCCTGGGCAAACGGAAAGCGCCCGGCCAGGTATTGATTGAAATAGTTGGCCAGGTCATTCCAGGCGGTCGCCGCCTGGTCCTGTTGCAAGTACAGGCAGCGCTGCAGGGCGCCCTGCTGCAAGGCAATCGTGCGCTGGGCCAGGTCACCGCGCCCGCTGGGCAGGCTGGCGGTCTGCAAGATCTGCGCGCAGGACGCGGTGTCCATGGCGATAAAGTCGCGGCTCACCAATTGCTCCAGCTGGGCCGCCGAGCTGGCCGGGTTCTGGTTCTTGTACTTGAGCAATTCATCGTTGAGGGCCATGAAGCGCGCCACCTGGTCATGCTCCAGGGCCGACAGGTTGTCCTGCTGGACGATCAGCCATTCCAGGGCAGGCATTCGCTGCTCGGCGGCCTGCAGCATCACGCCGAATTGCTGGCTCAGGCTCAGCTTCAAGTCTTGTGGATCGCTGGCACCGTAGAGCTGCAAGCCGAAGTTCTTCGAACCGTCCCAGCGTTGGATATCGGCCCGCTGGCTGAACAGCGGTTGGGCATCGATTTCGTCCAGGCCACTCTTGATCTGCGCCAAGGCCCGGCGATTGAGCAGACGCTGGAAGCGGATCGCCAGGTCGCCGCGGTGCACATCCATGAAGGCTTTTTGCAGTGCCACGGCCTGGGCCGTCTGGACATTGAAGCCCATGCCGGGCAATGACGCGTCGCTTTCATCCAGGCTCAGCCACATGGCGCGCGCCGCGGCACCTTCGGCGGCCTGCATCAGCGCGTCACGGTAATCCGGCGGAATGCGCGGCAGCTCCTCAGTGGCATAGCTCTTGTAGCTGGCGAAGTAGTTCAGGGCGACGCTGAAGTCATCGCTGCCATCGCCCTGGCCCATCGCATCGGGGTTGCTGTCCGACGGATCCTTCTGCATCGGCAACGCCACGAAATCGCGCTTGAACAGTGCCTGCACCGCACCGTCCAGCGCCGTGACATGGTCTTGCAAGACCAGCAGGCCGCTGCCCTGTTGCACCAACAGGTTGTCCCGGGAACCGGTCTGGACAATCCACTGATCACGAAAACTCTGCTGCAACTTCGCCGCCTGGCTCTCCAGGTCCTGCTCGATATCCGGCCCCAGCAAAGCACTGTGGCTGACCTTGTCGAGCATCTGGCTGTAACCGGGCACCAGGTCCTGGCCCTTGCCTCGACCCCAGGCGGAATTGGTCAAGCTGACCAACGTCTGTAAATCGTCGATCAGCGCCATCAGGTCTTCAAGCTCACTCAAGGAGTTGCCGCTGCCGGCCTCCAGCCGTTGCAGGTGCAGCTTGAGGTAACCGGCCTGGCGCACGAAGTTGTCCGCCAGGAAGTAATGGTCCAGCCAGCGCTGCATCAGGCCGGTGAAATTATCGGAGATCACTGGGCGAGCAGCGTTCAGATCCAGCCCTTTCAAGTCGCTGTTCTGGGCGTCGAACAGCACCCGGTTGTAGAAATGTGCGCGGCTCAAGGTCCCGGTGTTGAGGCCCAGGGACAAGGCTGTGTTGCTCAGTTGCACCAGTTCGTCCAGGGGCGCCTTGGGATCGTTTACCACCTGGCTGAACAGTTGGTTGTGCTGTTCCAGGCGTACCGCCAGGTCCACCAGCGCCTTGGCTTTCACGTAGCTCTGCCATTGCGCCGGGTCTTCGCTCTCGACGTTGCCCCGCCGCTCGGTGTTACGGATGGACTTGAGTTGTTCCAGGTCTGAGTTGAGCAGGTCCCGCAGCGGCAATATCCAATGATGCCGGGCGGTCAGGCGCAAGCCATTCTCCAGTTGCGTGTCCACGGAAGAGAACCAAGAAGTCGGAAAGACCACCGAGACGAAGCGCCAGCGCGGGGCTTTTTCCAACACGTTCCAATAGTTCTGCACGTTGTGCCGGGTCGGCTCCAGTTGCGGCTCGTCAGGGTCAACCACGAGGTGGTTCTTATGGGCGCTGAGGATCAACCGCGACAGTCCCTCGGCTTCCTCCACTGAATCGTGCCAGACCCAGACCATGCTCCCCAGCCATACCAGCCCTACCACCATTGCCACCACCGCGACCAAGCGATGCCCGCGTTGGCGCAAGCGCAACATCCGTGGCACCGGCTGGGCCAGGCCCCGTTCGGCCACCAATCGCCGCGACCACAACTGCCGGGCAAACACGGTTTGCCGCTGGGCGTTGTCAGAGGCGGTGAACCCGTCGCTGCTGAGGGAAGGTGCCTGGCTGGCGGTGAAATATACCCCACGAAAACGCGGCGCCTCGCCTTGGGCATTGCCCTGGAACACCGGCTCCAGCAGGATCTGCAAAGCCCGCCGCAAGCCTTCGAAACGCTCCGGCAAGCCATAAAGATCGGTACTCAGTTGCCCCGACAGCGCACCGATCTCGATGATCGACTGCGAGAGCGCGGCGTTGACCTGGTCCAGGGCCTGGTCACTCCACTGCGACTGCCACGCCGCGTCCGGCAAATACGGCGACGACCAGCCCAGCATCGACTCGCGCGCCTCGGCGGGCAGCGCGCTGACCAGTTCCTGGAACCCAGGCAGTTCTTCCATCCCGGTGATCACGACATACACTGGCAGGCTGAGGCCGAAGCGTTGCAACAGATCGATGAAACAGCGCCGGACCTTGCGGCTCAGCTCGGTGGTGTGTTCGATGTTATCGAGGGTGCTGAACGGCACGGTCCAGATCACCGCATCCAATGGCCGCTTGCTGCGCAAGCGCAACATCAGCCCGAGCAGGCGCCACCAATTGCCCCGTTGCCGGTTCATGCCCTCAT
Source organism: Pseudomonas sp. CG7 (assembly GCF_023701885.1). Taxonomy (NCBI): domain Bacteria; kingdom Pseudomonadati; phylum Pseudomonadota; class Gammaproteobacteria; order Pseudomonadales; family Pseudomonadaceae; genus Pseudomonas; species Pseudomonas sp. CG7. The sequence goes on from NZ_JABAEE010000027.1 coordinate 5,855, forward strand.
CGGGCAGAAACAGTGCCTGGGGCACCACCAAGACCGCGCCGTCGGCATCGCAAAACCAACGCCCGAACCAGGCCGCCTTCTCGGTCGGTTGCAAGCGCCACTGGGCGCACAACTGGGCACCGTCGGTTTCGTTGCCGAGCATCATCAGCCAGGGCATCTGATAGCGGTCGCGAGTGCCCTGCTCCTGCTCCATGTGGCGCACCGCCCCATAGAAACTGCGGATCGCCGCCCCGCCCTGGGTCCGCAGCCACCAGACCAGGGCCGCAATCAACAGCACCACGACAACAGCGAGCAACACCAGGGCAACGAGATTGACCAGGCTCATGAGTCCTGCTCCTGGACCACCGACTCGCCCAGTTGCAGCACGGGTTCGAGTTCCAGGCGAATGTCACGCCAGAACACCTGCCCCAGACCGGTGAGCAACAACACCATCGCCAGGATCGCCAACCCCAGCCGCAAGCCGTCCGGCAACGACTGCTGCACCGGCATCCGCACCGGTGGCACCGCCGAAGACAGCGCCAGGCGCTGGCTGACATCGACATAATCGGCCTCGTGCTGCCAGGCGAAGGTGAACAGCGCCCCGCGCCATTTGGCCAGCTGGAGCTGGCCAGGTTCGCCACGCAAGCGCCCCTGGAAACCGAGGATCAGGCATTGCAGGTAGACCATCGCCAGGTCCCGGGTGCCGGGCATCTGCTCATCCAGCAATTTCTTGATCGCCGCCGGCAAGCGCTCGCCGGCCTGGCGACTGGCGTACCTGCGCGACTCGAGGGGGGGCTGCTGCCAAGCCAATTGCCCAGGCCAGGGGCGGAACAGCAGGGTTTCGTCCACCAACGCCACGAAGGCATAGACCAGCGCCTTGACCTGCTCGGTGGCCGCATCGCCGACGGTGGCGAAGGCTACCCGCCACAGGCGCTGGGCGCTGCGCCCGGAAAACTCCACCACCCGATTGACCAACACCGCAGGGTCGCTGTCCTTGGGCAAGTCCTGCCATTCCTGGGACCACTTCAGCCAGGCCTGGCGAAAAGCGCTGCTCAGCGGCGCCTCATGCAGACTCCGAACCGCCCCGCCACTTCCGTCTGGCATACGACTCCCCTTCTGCGATCAGGCACTTTCACCGGCTTGCGCCACGAACAACACCACCTGCCACGGGCTGCTGGCCTGGGCCGATGCCGGCGCCACAATGTGCAGCGGCAATTGCCCGTCGAACCATTGCCCGCTGGCGGCCACCACGAACAGACGGGTGTCGTCGCCGACGCTGTAGGCCACCTGTTCGTTGCGGCTCATGGCCTGGTGGGGCAAACCGCGCATGCGTTGCCGGCTCAGCAGCGGGACGTGCCGAGCCGACGCGATGATCGCCCCGCGCAACCAGTCGGCCGCCGCTTGCTCGCTGGCGCCGTTGGGCATGCGCAGGCCGATCACCAGGCGTTGATCCGGTTGGTCGTCCGGCAATTGGATCGAGAAGACCTGCTCGTTGCGCTCGAAGGCCAGGCTGCGATAGCCGGCGCGGACCAGCTCCAGGGTGGTTTCCAGCCAGTCGAGCAGCGGCTCGTAACCACGCTGCAACTCGAGAAAATCCAGCGGTGCGAAGGCCGGGACGCCTGCCAGCGGATCGAGGGCCGACCAGCTCCCGGCCAGCCCCAGCAACAGGCCGTAGAGTGCCTGGGGCGTCGCCACCCGGGTGGTCAACGCCCCTTCGACCTCCGGCAAGCGCGCCCACAAGGCGGTCAATTGCCGGCGGATTTCCATGGCATCGTCCTGGTTGCCTGCCGCCTGGGCCTGGCGCAAGCGACCGGCGAGGAACATGCATTTTTCCCGAGCCCTGGCGCACACCCCGGCGACCCGCCGACCAAGGACCGACTCCGGCAACAGGACCGGCGTCGGCGGCGTGTACGGCACGCGCCAGAAACCGCCGCCCTCCTTGCGGATGCGCAGCAGCGGCAGGCAGATCGAATCGGCCTTGCTCAGTTGCGTGCACAGCCTCGGGTTCGGTCGCCAGACGGTGATTGACTCGGGAAACTCGCCGCTCGTGAGGTCTGGCAGCGCTTCACCGACCACCGATTGCATGCGCCCCTTGAGCGGCAGCAGTTGGCCGGCGCGCCACAACGGGCTGACAGCCAGGTAAACGGTCACGGTGGCGTCGTCGGTCTTATCGATGGCCTCGCTGATGTCCAGCTCCAAGGGCGGCCCGACGCCCGCCTGCAGATTGACCGGCAAACCGTCCGGCAAAGTACCTTGCAATTGCAGCAGTCGAACCTGGCCGGCGCTGAGGGCCGACGGGTCGACTTCCAACTGGCTGACGCCCCAGAACCAAGGGTTGCAAGCCCCGGCGAAATGCGCAGCCAAGGCCTCGGCGCGCAACCCCTGCAATTGAAAATGCTGGGGCAGCAATTGCATGCCCTCATGCCAGCACACCGCGTCAGGTAACAGACTCATACGACTCCCTTCGACATTCCAATGTCGCCGCGCAAGGCGGCCCGCGGTTCACTCAAGGCTGGCTGTCATCGCGCTGGCCATCGTTGACCAGGGTCATCTCGCGACTGTCGAACTTCAGCCAGGCCTTGCGCTGATCGTCCAGCCGAAGCCGGTGGGCTCCGGGAGTGTTATAGCTGGCGAAGACCAAAAGTCCAGCGGCGCGCCGGCCCTCCAACGGGAACGGTTGACGGTCGATGAATTGCCCCGGAACCAGCTCCAGCCCCCACACCGACATGAGTTGACGATAATCGCGCTGGAACTGTTCGCGCTCGGCGAACCATTGGCTGGCGGTGATGCCCGACAGCTTCTTGAGCAGGTCCGGGTCGTTCACCGCGATGAAATCCACCGCGATCGGCGTGTCGTCGTTGGCGCCGGAAGCGACGTCCAGGGTCAAGCTGTCGAGGTCGACACTGGGGGCGAAGAGCGAGCAACCGGTGAGTGCCAGGCTCAAAAAAAATCCATAAAAAAACCCACGCAAAATGAATCTTCCTTTTCTCAGCGGTCAAAAATTGTTTTTGCTTGCTTTTTTATAGACCTGTTCTAGCGTCTTGGATAGTTCGACCCACACGGTTGAATGGACCAGGTTCGTCAAGGGAATGACAGGTTTTCTGCCGCCCATTTGCAACCTGCGGATCAGCAAGGGAATGCGATGAGCGGGACTCCCGATGCATTGCTCCCACACATGCATCGGAGTCGGCCGCCATGGCAGAAAGTACCCAGCACAAGCTCGACAGAGTCCGTCCTCCCCGCGTCCAGATCACCTATGACGTGGAAATCGGCAACGCCATCGAGAAAAAAGAATTGCCACTGGTCGTCGGCATTCTGGCCGACCTCTCGGGCAAGCCGTTGGACCCGCTGCCCAAGCTCAACGAGCGGCGCTTCACGGAAATCGATCGGGACAATTTCAACGAGGTGCTCGCCTCCATCTCCCCCCGCGCCACGTTGCAGGTGAACAACACCCTCAGCGGCGACGACAGCAAGCTCAACATCGAGCTCAACTTCCGTCACATCGACGACTTCGACCCGGTGAAGGTCGTGGAGCAGGTCACGCCGTTGCGCCGCTTGTTCGAAGCGCGCCAACGCCTGCGGGACTTGCTGACCAAGCTCGACGGCAACGACGACCTGGACAAATTGCTGCGCGACGTGATCGCCAACACAGAAGGCCTGCAGGAGATCAAATCAGCCCGGCCCCAGGACGCGACGCCTGAGCTGCCGATCGTCGCCGCCAACGATGACCCTGCCCCGGCCGAGCCACAGGCCTGATCGCGCGCCTCATTCAAGGGAGATAAAGCCATGCCTGCTTCATCCAGCGCTCAAACCAGCGAGAGCACGACCCAGACCCTGTCCCTGCTGGACAAGATCATCGCCGAAGGCCGCATGGCCCACGACGACAGCCAGCAAGACTACGCCCGCGACATGCTGGCCGAATTCGCCACCCAGGTCCTCGACGAAGGCATGGCCATCGACAAGGACACGGTGGCGATGATCAACGACCGCATCAGCCAGATCGACCAGTTGGTCAGCGCCCAGCTCTACGAAGTGCTGCACCATCCCGCACTGCAGAAGCTCGAAGCCTCCTGGCGCGGCCTGCACCTGCTAGTGCAGAACACCGAAACCAGCACCCGACTGAAATTGCGCCTGCTCAACGTCACCCAGAAAGAACTCCAGAACGACCTGGAAAAAGCCGTCGAATTCGACCAGAGCGCGCTGTTCAAGAAAATCTACGAAGAAGAATACGGCACCTTCGGCGGGCACCCGTTCAGCCTGCTGGTGGGTGACTACACCTTTGGCCGGCATCCGCAGGACATCGGCCTGCTGGAAAAACTCTCGAACGTCGCGGCCGCCGCGCACGCCCCGTTCATTGCCGCCGCCAGTCCGCGGTTGTTCGACATGACCAGCTTCACCGAACTGGCGATCCCCCGGGACCTGTCGAAGATCTTCGAGAGCCAGGAACTGATCAAGTGGCGCGCCTTCCGCGAAAGCGAAGACTCGCGCTACGTGTCCCTGGTGCTGCCGCACTTCCTGCTGCGCCTGCCCTACGGCCCGGACACCTTGCCGGTGGAAGGCATCAACTACGTCGAAGACGTCAACGGCACCGACCATAGCAAGTACTTGTGGGGCAACGCCGCCTGGACGCTGGCGCAACGCATCACCGAAGCCTTCGCCAAATATGGCTGGTGCGCGGCGATTCGCGGGGCCGAAGGCGGGGGCGCAGTCGAAGGCTTGCCGGCCCATACCTTCCGCACCAGTTCCGGCGACCTGTCGCTCAAATGCCCGACCGAAGTGGCGATCACCGACCGCCGTGAAAAAGAACTCAACGACCTGGGATTCATCTCCCTGTGCCACAAGAAAAACAGCGACGTGGCGGTGTTCTTTGGCGGCCAGACCACCAACAAGGCCAAGGTCTACAACACCAACGAGGCCAACGCCAACGCGCGGATCTCGGCGATGTTGCCGTATGTGCTCGCGGCTTCGCGTTTCGCCCATTACCTGAAGGTGATCATGCGCGACAAGGTCGGCAGCTTCATGACCCGCGACAACGTGCAGACCTACCTCAACAACTGGATCGCTGACTACGTGCTGATCAACGACAACGCGCCGCAAGAGATCAAGGCGCAGTATCCGTTGCGCGAAGCCCGGGTGGACGTCACGGAGGTGGCCGGCAAGCCTGGCGCCTACAAGGCCACGGTGTTCCTGCGGCCGCACTTCCAATTGGAGGAACTGACGGCCTCGATCCGCCTGGTGGCGACGTTGCCGCCACCGGTCGCTGCCTGACCAATAAAACCTTGGCGAGAACGCTTGTTGTGGCGAGGGGATTTATCCCCGTTGGGGCGCGAAGCGGCCCTGAATACCAGCAACCCGGTGTGTCAGGCAGATTGAGCTGACTGCTTAGGGGGCTGCTGCGCAGCCCAGCGGGGATAAATCCCCTCGCCACAGGTCCGGCGTTGAACATCTCATTCGTCTTCTTCAGGAGTTCCACACAATGGATGCAATCATTCTCGACCTCGGCGGCGACATCAAGGGCGATAGCCTGCTGGAGGGTTTCACGGACAAGATCGAGGTCATGTCCTACAGCCATAACGTGGCCATGCAGGTCACCAACGACGTCAGCAACTCGGAGCGCACCTCCGGCCGGCCCCACATCGGCGAATTCACCCTGACCAAATTCATCGACAGCTCCACCCCGTCGCTCAACGAATATTGCTGCGCCGGCAAGCCCATCCCGCAAGCCGTCGTCACCATCGGCCGCAACGCCGCCGAAGGCAGCGGCCAGATCATGCCCTTCATTGTCTACACCCTGACCAACGTCGTGCTGTCCAACGTCAGTGTCAGCGGCGGCACCGGCGGTAAACCCGTGGAAACCCTGTCGCTGAATTTCACCAAGATCAAATGGGAGCTCACCGCACAGAAAGACGACGGCACCAAGGAAGGCACGGCCGGCACGACCTGGGACCTGGCCGCCAACAAAATGACCAAGTAGGGAAGCCGTGCCCATGGCTGGCTTCGGGCTGCGCCCGCCGCTGTTCGAACGCCTGGCCAGCCCGGCGGACGATACCGGGCGGGCGTTCGACCGACAGGCGCTGCAAGACTCGGTGCATGCCGAGCTGTCGCGCCTGTTCAATACCCGTCGCGGCCCACGGACGCTGACCGAACCCCCGAGCATCCTCGACTACGGCATCGCCGACTGGACCGCGCTGCAACAGCAGCGCAGCGATGACCGGCGGCAACTGACCCGGGAAATCCGCCAGGCCATCACTCACTTCGAACCGCGCCTGCGCCTGGGCGACGTCGAAGTCTGCCCGGTGCCGGGCCATCCGCAGCAACTGTGCATACGGCTGTCGGGCGAGCTGCGCGGCGACCTGCATGCCTGGCCCGTGGCCTTTGTCATCGAGCACGCCGGCGACGGCCTTGAGGTGCGCCATGAGCGACTCGATTGACCCGCAATTGCTGGACTATTACCAACGCGAACTGACCTGGTTGCGTCACGCCGGGAACCTGTTCGCCGAGCGTTATCCCAAGGTCGCCCGGCGCCTGGAGCTGTCCCCCGGCGAGTGCCCCGACCCCCATGTCGAGCGCCTGCTGGAAGGATTCGCCCTGCTGGCCGCGCGCTTGCAACGGCGGCGGGACGACGACTACGCCGAATTCAGCGATGCCCTGCTCGAACAGCTTTACCCGCTGGCCATGCGACCCTTGCCGTCGTGCGCCATCGTGCAGTTCGAACCCGACCCGAGCAAAGGCAACTTGAACGAGGGCTATCCGCTACCCCGCGACACGCCGCTGTTCGTCACCACCGACAAAGGCCAGAGCATTCACTTTCGCACCACCGCCGCAGTCCATTTGTGGCCGGTACAGGTCAGCGAAGCATTACTGCTGGGCAGCGATGAAGCCCAGGCATTGACCGGCGTGGTCCAGGCCCGCTCGGCCTTGCGCCTGGAATTGCGTTGCCTGGGGGAAAGCCAGTGGTCGGCGCTGGGGATCGACTCGCTGCGGGTGCACCTGGCGGCATCACCGATGATCAACGCCGGGCTGTACGATCTGCTGGGCGCTCACGCCATCAAGGTCTTGGCCGGCGCGCCGGGAAGCGTGCCGGAACCGTTGGCTGGCCTGCCGCAGATCGTCGGCTTCGCCAGCGACCAGGTCTTGCTGCCAGACGAAGACGGCGTGCACCCCGGCATGCGCCTGCTGGCCGAATACTTTGCCTTTCCGGATAAATTCAGCTTCTTCGACCTGCCCCTGGCCGGCGCCACCAGTGACAGCCTGTCCTTGTACCTGTACATCGTATTCGACCGCGCGCCCAGCAGTCGCCTGCCGCTCCAGGCCAGCGACATCGCCTTGGGCTGCACGCCGGTGATCAACCTGTTTCCGCGCACGTCCGAACCGCTGCGCCCGGACGGCACCCGTAGCGAGTACCGGCTGGTGGCCGACAGTCATCGGGAAAACAGCGTCGAGATCCACAGCATCCGGGGCATGCGCGCCATCTCCAGCCAGGGCGTGCGCAAAGTGCCGGCCTATTACGGCAGCCAGCATGGCAACGAGCAAACTTGCTACTGGCATGCACGCCGGGTCAGCGGCATGAGCCCGAACCGACTGGGCACCGACTTGATGATCAGCCTGGTGGACACCCAGTTCGACCCGCTGGCCGACACTCGCGCCTACAGCCTCACCGCCGAACTGCTGTGCACCAACCGCCACCTGGCCCAAAGCCTGCCGGCCGGCACGCCCCTGGGTTTCGAGCGCCCGGGGCCGGTGGCCTGGGCGCGCCTGCGCAACCCACCCAGCCCGCAAAGCCTGCCGCGCCTGGACGGTGAGTCGCGCTGGCGGCTGGTGTCGCAACTGACCCTCAACCATCTGTCGCTGGTCGAAGGCCCCCAGGCACTGGACGCGCTGCGCGAGATTCTCGAGTTACACAACCTGCGGGATGAGGCCAGTGCTCACCGTCAGATCGAAGGGGACGCGGGACTGGGCTGCGATCGCGTCATCGCCCATGTTGGCGAAGACGCCTGGCGCGGTTGGCGAAACGGCCTGGAGGTGCGCCTGCAACTGGATCCGCAACACTTCGTCGGCAGCAGCGCGGTGCTGTTCTCCGGGGTGCTGGCGCAGTTCTTTTCCCTTTACGCCACCGCCAATCGCTTCGTGCGCACCGTGCTGGTCCAGTCCGACAAGGAGGTGAAGACATGGCAACCCCAAGCCGGCAAACCCCTGGTGCTCTGAACCTGAGCGAACGGCTGCGGCGCGACCCGCAACGCTTCGAATGGCTCCAGGCCTTGCTGTTGCTCGAACGCGAACATCCCCAGGCCGAACCCCTGGGCAGCGGCACCGCGCCGCACGCCGAAGCCTTGCGCCTGCGTGGGCCGTTGACGCCACTGTTCGCCGCCAGTGAAGTGGAGAGCCTGGGCCAGGAACCCGGCCTGCCGCCCACGTTGACCACACCGATCTTCGGCCTCGGTGGCCCGGACGGTCCGCTGCCCTACGCCTACCAGGAATGGCTGCAACAACGGGCGCGGGCGAAGGACCATGCCCCGGCGGAATTCCTCGACCTGTTCCAGCATCGCCTGCTCAGCCTGCTGTACAAGGTGATGCGCAAACATCGCATCGCCCTCGGTTTCACGGCGCCAGGCGCGTCCGCCGTACACGCGCAACTGCGCGCGTTGACCGGCCTGCTGCCCAAGGCCTTGCAGGAACGCCAGGCCGCACCTGACTCGGCGGTCCTGGCCTGCACCGCGCTGTATGCCGATGGCCGGCGCTCCCTGGCGGGGTTCGCGGCGATTGTCCGTGAACAGTTCGGCTTGCCCGTGGAGCTGAGCGCCTACGCAGGTGGCTGGCGTGAGATCCCGCCGGCCAGCCGTAGCCGCTTGCAACCGGGTGGGCGCAACCTGCGCCTGGGTCGCAACGCCGTGGCCGGCACCCGGGTCTGGGACGAACATGCCGGCGTGTGCCTGACCCTCGGCCCGCTGAGCACAGCCCAGGCCAATGGATTGCTGCCCACCGGGGAAGCCCATCCGCTGCTCGCCAGCCTTTACGCCTTGTACTTCGGCCCTGACCTGGATTGCACCCTGGTGATGCTGATCCGCGGCACCGGCCCACTGCAACTGGACCGCCAGGCCGCGCCACGGTTGAACTGGAACGGTGGCCTGCAACGCCAGCCAACCCTCGCCGTGCAACGGATCGAAACTCGCCTTCGTCAGCCGGAGATCGCCTGAAATGGAACTGGCCAGCCTGATCGGACGCCTCAACCCGGACAACCGCCGCGCCCTGGAACGGGCTGCACAACGCTGCCTGCAGCGCAGCCACCATTACGTGGAAATCGAACACTTGTTATTGGAGTTGCTCGACATCGAGGGCGGTGACTTCGCCTGCCTGCTGCCGCGTTTCGGCCTGGAACGTGACGCGGTGGCAACGGAAACCAACAAGGCCCTGGACCTGTTCAAATCCGGCAGCACCCGTACGCCCGCCCTGTCGGCGCAAACCATTGGACTGCTGGAAGATGCCGTGGTCCAGGCCAGTGTGCTGGGCCTGGACAGCATCCGCTCGGGGCTGTTGCTGCTGGCCCTGCTGGACCGTGACGAGCGCCGCAGCCTGTTGCTCAACAGCGCCTCGTCGTTGCTGCGCATTCCCCGCGATGCCCTGCGCGCCCATCTATTGGAATGGACCGAAAGCTCACGTGAACATGTCGGTGGCGTGCGCCCGGCCAAACCCGGCGAGCCCCCCCAGAAACAGGACCCGGTGCTGGACCAGTACACCCAGGACCTGACCGCCGACGCCCGGAACGGCCGCATCGACCCCATCGTCGGCCGCGACGGCGAGATCCGCCAGTGCATCGACATCCTCCTCAGGCGCCGGCAGAACAACCCGATCCTGGTGGGCGCGCCCGGCGTCGGCAAGACCGCCGTGGTGGAAGGCCTGGCCCTGCGCATCGCCGCCGGGGATGTGCCGCCGTCGTTGCAGGAAGTCACCTTGCGTGTACTCGACCTGGGCCTGTTGCAGGCCGGCGCCGGGGTCAAGGGCGAGTTCGAGCAGCGCCTCAAGGGCGTGATCGACGCGGTACGCAGCGCCGAGAAACCGATCATCCTGTTCATCGACGAGGCCCACACGCTGATCGGCGCTGGCGGTGCGGAGGGCGGCAGCGACGCGGCCAATCTGCTCAAGCCAGCCCTGGCCCGGGGCGAACTGCGCACCCTGGCCGCCACCACCTGGCTGGAATACAAGAAATACTTCGAGAAAGACCCGGCCCTGGCCCGCCGCTTCCAACTGGTTCAAGTCGAGGAGCCGGACGAACTCACTGCCGTGGAAATGCTCCGGGGCGTGGCGAGCAAACTGGAACAGCACCACGGCGTGCAAGTGCTCGACGCGGCCATCCACGAGGCGGTGAAGTTGTCCCACCGCTACATCTCCGGGCGCCAGTTGCCGGACAAGGCCATCAGCGTGCTCGACACCGCCTGCGCCCGGGTTGCCCTCGGCCAGCACGACGTGCCGCCGCCGCTGGAAAGCCTGCGCCACCGGCAGAACAGCCTCAAGGATGAAGTCGAACGCCTGCGCCGGGAACAGGCCACCGGTCTGGATCATCGCGAGCGCATCACCTTGCTGGAAAGCGAATCGACCAGCAACGTGCAGGCCATCCGTGAGTTGGAAACCCGCTGGGGCGAAGAGCGCGAAGCCGTGCGCGAACTGCTCGACACCCGGCGCGAATTGCTCGCCCTGAGCGAACGCGCCGACAGTGAAAAAGCCGACACCGAGATCGATAATCGCATCGACCACCTGGCCGCCGAACTGCTGCGCCTGGAGGCGGGCCTGGATGCCATTCGCCAGGACGATCCGCTGGTGCCCGAACAGGTCGACAGCAAGACCGTCGCCGCGGTGATCGCCGGCTGGACCGGTATCCCGGTGGGCAAGATGCTCGCCGATGAAGCCCATGCCGTGCGCACCCTCGGCCAGCGCATGGGCCAGCGGGTCATGGGCCAAGGCACGGCCCTGAACACCATCGCCCAACGCCTGCAAGCCTACCGCGCCGGCCTTACCGACCCGCAGAAACCGGTCGGCGTGTTCCTGCTGGTGGGCCCCACCGGCGTGGGCAAGACCGAAACCGCCTACGCCCTGGCCGATGCCTTGTACGGCGGTGAGCGCAACCTGATCAGCATCAACCTCTCGGAGTACCAGGAAGCCCACACCGTCAGCCCACTCAAGGGCGCCCCGCCCGGCTACGTCGGCTACGGCAGCGGCGGCGTACTCACCGAAGCGGTGCGGCGTAAACCCTATTCCGTGGTGTTGCTGGATGAAATCGAGAAGGCCCACCCGGACGTGCTCGAAGCTTTCTACAACGTTTTCGACAAAGGCCTGATGGAAGACGGCACCGGCCTGGTGGTGGATTTCAAGAACACCGTGATGCTCGCCACCAGCAACGTCGGCGCCGAACTGCTGTTGGACACGCCAGTGGCGCAACTGGGCAGCGACGCTTTCAACGAAGCCTTGCACAAGGTGCTGCTGCTAGCGTTTCGCCCGGCGTTTTTGGCGCGGATGACGGTGGTGGCGTACCGGCCGCTGGATGAAGCGACGCTGGAAGGGATTGTGTTGGCGAAGTTGGAGAAATTGCGCGGGCGCTATAAGGCGGCGACGGGCAAGCAGTTCGAATTCGATGCGGGAATCGTCAAGGCTGTGTTGGCCAAGTGCAGCGCGGCGGGGGCACGGGATGTCGAGATTGTGTTGATGACGCAGGGGACGGGGAAATTGGCGGAGTGGGTATTGGAATAACCCTACCAATGACATGAGGTGAAACATGAGATTGGCCAAGAGCATGATGCTATACGGAGCTCCAGAGACTCCGTACCTAGAAGTGGAAACCATCAACTGGGTCTATCAGAACGCGCCCACGGTCCCGCAAAGAAGCCTCAGCGGTCGCGTACTCGATTATTACCGCTGCCATTACTGCGAAATGGATGCTCGAATATTGACAAACAACGGATCGCTGCATGTCAAGGAGCACACCCAGGTCGATCATAGGACTCCGTTTTCACGCCTTATGAATACCAATAGATACGATGCTGATGTTGCTGCGCTCATCTCACACGGGTTTGCCGCATGGGGTGCCACTGCCATAGATTGGAACGACCTGGCCCAACTTCAGCTTATCTATAACGACCTGGATAATCTTTGGATCACTTGCACCAATCACAATCAGGAGAAGCGGGCCCAACCGAACTTTGATCAAAGAATGGTCATGGGGATAGGAAACCTGCTTAACAAGCAGTGACAGGGATGCTCAATGGCTAGAAGTGTCGACAGCAACACCACCCTCTCCCTCACCGCCAGCTCGCTGTCGGCGCTGTACCCCGATTCGCTGTCCGGCGAAGAACGCCTCAATGCCTTGGGTTCGCACGTTCTCAACGGCATCAACGATGGCGCTTCGTTGACCCTCACCACAGCCGTCGCCAGCCATGTCACCACGACGCTGCACAAGGATGCCTTACTGCGACCCATGGATTTTCTGGTCGCCGAAATCCGCCAACTTCCCGCCGCCGCCACCGCCGAGCGTTATCAACTTTTGCTCCGCCCCTGGCTCTGGTGGCTGAGCCTGGCCAGCAACAACCGGGTGTTCCAGAACCTCGCCACGTCGGACATCGTCACGACGATTTTCAAGGCCCACGGCTTCACCGACTTCCAACTCAAGCTCACCGGTAGCTACACCCCTCGCGAGTACTGCGTGCAATACGGCGAAACCGACCTGGCCTTCGTCTCGCGCCTGCTGGAAGAAGACGGGATTTTCTGGTTCTTCAGCCATGAATCCGGCAAGCACACGCTGGTACTGGCTGACAGCAACGACGCCTTCACGCCCATCCCCAATGGGCCGACGGTGAACTACCGTGGGCAAAAAATGGGCGAGCGGGAACTGCACGGCATCCGTTCTGGGCAGGTGTGCCTGCAAGCGGTGGCCGGGGTGTACCAGGCCACCGATTATGAGTTCACCACACCGGCCACCTCGCTCTTCAGCCAGGCCGAAGCCATGGCCGGGCCGAGTTCGATGTATGAGCATCCGGGCGGCTACACCGCCAAGGCCCAGGGCGACGCGCTGACCAAACAGCGGGTGGACGGGCTGCGCAGCCAGGAGAAACGTTTCGTTGGCGAAAGCGATTGCCGCTGGCTGGTGCCGGGGTATTGGTTCACCCTCGCCGGCCATGAAGACACGACGTTGAATATCGATTGGGTGGTGACGTCGGTCAGCCATGAAGCCAGCCACGACAGCTATCGCAACCGCTTCGAAGCGATCCCCAAGGCCACGGCTTATCGACCGGCCCGCATCACGCCAAACCCGCGCATGCACACCCAGACGGCCGTGGTGGTGGGCAAGGCCGGCGAAGAAATCTGGACCGATGAATACGGCCGGATCAAATTGCAGTTCCCCTGGGACCGCACCGGCAAGAATGACGAGACCTCCTCCTGGTGGGTGCGTGTGGTCTTGCCCTGGAGCGGCAAGGGCTTCGGCATGCAGTTCGTGCCGCGCATCGGCCAGGAGGTCATCGTGACCTTCATCGACGGCGACCCGGATCGGCCCCTGGTCACCGGTTGCGTCTACAACGGCGACAATGCCCTGCCCTATGCCCTGCCGGCGAACCAGACCCAATCCGGGATCAAGACCAACTCGTCCAAGGGAGGCGGCGGTTTCAACGAGCTGCGCTTCGAAGACAAGAAGGACGCCGAAGAGGTGTTTCTCCAGGCTCAAAAAGACTTCAACATCAACGTGCTCAACGACACCACTGCCACCGTCGGCCACGACGAGACCCTCACGGTGCAGAACGCCCGCACCCGCACGGTGAAGGACGGCGACGAAACCGTCACCCTGGAGAAGGGCAAGCGCAGCGTGACCATCCAGACCGGCAGTGCCAGCCTCGACGTGAAGGACACCCGCACCGTCACCGTGGGCTCGGACCAGACCCACAGCACCGGTGGCAACTACGACCACAAGGTCACCGGCAACTACAGCCTGACTGTGGACGGCAACCTGACCATCAAGGTCAGCGGCACCCTGACCTTGCAAAGCGGCGGCAGCTTCGCCATCAAGAGCGGCGCGGACCTGGCGACCCAGGCCAGCACCTCCATCAGCCAGAAAGCCGGCACGGCCCTGAGCAACCAGGCCGGGACATCCTTGGAGAACAAGGCTGGCACCACCCTCACCAACGACGCCGGCATCAGCCTGGTGAACAAGGCGGCCGCCGAACAGACCGTGGACGGCGGCGGCATGCTGACCATCAAGGGTGGCCTGGTGAAGGTCAACTGATGGGAACGCAACGCTGACCACGAAAAGACTGGACCTGGAGCGCGGCGACAGCCGGCGGGACGGGCAGCTGGACGATGGCCGGCTCGACGGCCCGCTGCAGATCGACGCAGCCCAACGTCCGCAAGCGAAGCTCAACTACAGCCAAGGTGAACTGCAAGGCACCAGCACGTTGTATCACCCTAACGGCAAGGTCTCGGCGGTCTTGCCGTTCGTAAAGGGAAAGTTGCAAGGCGTGGCGAGCTTCTACGGGGCCGAAGGCGGCTTGCAGCGTCAGGCCACGTATCGCCGCGGGTTGTTGCACGGTGAGGCGAACAACTACTTCCCCGACGGGCAACTGGCTGAAACGGAGATCTATCGCGACGGCGTGCGCGACGGCCGCTATCGCCGCCTGCACCCCAACGGCAATCTGGCGGTCGAAGCCCGCTACCTCAACGGCCAACTGCTGGAACCGGCCCAGGCCTACGCCGACGACGGCCGGCCACTGGACGCCGAGGGCAAACCCATCTCCCGGCTGCGCTGGTGGTTCAAGCGCCGGAACGACCCCCCATAAGCCTGCTGTGGGAGCGAGCTTGCTCGCGATGGCGCCAGCCCAGACAACGCTGCCCCCGTGGCGAGGGAGCTTGCTCCCGCTCGGCTGCGCTGTAGGAGCTGTCGAGTGCAACGAGGCTGCGATCTTTCCCCTGCCAACGGGGTCTGGAGCGAAAGATCAAAAGATCGCAGCCTCGCTTCGCTCGACAGCTCCTACAGGCCAGCGGGAGCAAGCTCCCTAGCCACAGGGGATTGGGTTGGCTTGGAGTGCAAGCGTTAGGGCTGAGCGGCCTGTGTGAATGGGTTGATCGCCATCGCGAGCAAGCTCGCTCCCACAAGGGTCCTGTGGTGAATGCAAAGCTCATGAACACACCCAAGGTCCCCTGGCCCTGAGCTGAATGCAAAGCTCATGAACACACCCAGACCCTTTGGCCCTGAGCTGAATGCAACATTCATGAACACCACAGATCCCCTGTGGGAGCGAGCTTGCTCGCGATGGCGGCGGGTCAGTTTGCATCCATAGCGCCTGTGCCGCCCTCACCCCGGCACACTGGATGCCCATACCTTTTGCTGGGGTCAATCACGCTAAAGCGCCTGCGCAACATACCCACGTATGGTATCGAGCGCGGTTCGACGGGATGCAGACTCATTCTCCAGCGACACCCCTTTCTCATGCCGAGAGAGGCGGTGCTCGCCCAAGCCTTGACCCAAGCCATCGGAGAACGACCATGACCACGCATTTGAACACCCCTGCCGCCCAGGATGGAATGCATCCGGATTCAACCATGAGCTTGCACGCGACCTCGTACGAGGAGTTGGGCCCTTCGCGCTACGCCCTGAAGATTGGCGAGATCGACGTGCTGGTGGTCAGTGATGGGGTACTGCCGCTGCCGACCTCGACGATGTCCACCAATGCCGATCCAGCCGCCCGAGCGGCCTGGTTCAAGGAAATGTTCCTGGGCCCGGACGCCTTCGATTGGGCGTTGAACGTGCTGGTGGTGCGCAGCGGCGAGCAGACTATCCTCGTCGATGCCGGGCTCGGCGCACAATTCCCCGGCTTCCCGCGCGCCGGACAGTTTCCCAAGCGCCTGGCCGCCGCCGGTATCGACCTGGGGTCGGTGACCGACGTGGTGAGTACTCACATGCACATGGACCACATTGGCGGGCTGCTGGTCGATGAGGTGAAGAGCCGACTGCGTCCCGACCTGCGGATCCACGTGGCCGCGACCGAGGTGGCGTTCTGGGCCGAACCGGATTTCACCCTCACCTCCATGCCCTCGCCGGTACCGGACGTACTGCGCGCCACCGCCACGCAATTCATGCACGACTACCACGACAAACTGCACACCTTCGAGGAAACCTACGAGGTCGCCCCGGGCGTGGTGGTCAAGCGCACCGGCGGCCATACCCCAGGGCACAGTGTGGTCCACGTAACGTCCGGCGAGGAGCGCTTGACGTTCGCTGGCGATGCCTTGTTCCCGGTGGCCTTCGACCATCCCGATTGGCAGAACGGTTTTGAACATGACCCAGAAGAATCGGTTCGCGTTCGGGTCCGCCTCATGCAAGAAGCGGCGGCATCCGGCGAGCTGCTAGTCGCGACTCACCTGCCGTTCCCCTCCGTTGGCCGGGTGGCGGTCAATGGTGACGCGTTTCGCTGGGTAGCGGCCTTCTGGGACTACTGAGTACACGTCGGGCCGGGCCAGCGCCCAAGCAGGACGCTGGCCCGAACCGGATGATCAGCCGGCGGGACGCTCGTTGATCGTGCTCGCGGCCTGGAACAGGATTTGCGCCACAAAATCGATTTCCTGCTCGGTGATGATCAACGGCGGCAAGAAGCGCACGGTCGCACCGTGGCGGCCACCCAGCTCAACGATCAATCCATGCTTCAGGCACGCCTGCTGGAAAGCCTTGGCCCGAGCCGTGTCCACCGGCGGATGGCCCTGCACGTCTGGAGTACCTTGCGGGTCGACGATTTCCATGCCGAGCATCAGGCCGCGCCCACGCACGTCGCCGATCCAGGCGAACTCACTTTGCAGTGCCTGCAAGTGTTTTTGCAGGTGAGCGCCCATCGTTTCAGCGTGCTGGACCAAGCCTTGATCGCGGATGAAACGCAAGGTCGCGGTACCTGCCGCCATTGCCAACTGATTGCCACGGAACGTGCCCGCGTGGGCACCCGGCTGCCAGACGTCCAGCGACTCGTGATAGACCATCACCGACAGCGGCAACCCGCCGCCGATGGCTTTGGACAAGGTGATGACGTCCGGCGTGATCCCCGATTGCTCGAAGCCGAACATCCGCCCGCTGCGGGCAATGCCGCACTGGATCTCGTCGACGATCAGCGGAATGCCGTGGGCCTGGGTCAACCGACGCAGTTCCTGCAGCCAGCGATCTGGCGCTGCGATCACCCCACCCTCGCCCTGGATCGGCTCCAGGATCATCGCCGCGGGTGCGGTCACCCCACTCTCCGGGTCGTTGAGCAAATGCTCGAGGTAGCGCACGTTCAACGTGACCGCTTGATCGCCGGCCACCCCGAACGGGCAACGATAATCATGAGGGAACGGCAGGCGCTGCACCCCGGGCATCAACGCACCGAGGGCATTCTTGGGCGACAGGTTGCCGCTGATGGCCAGCGTGCCCAGTGTCATCCCGTGATAAGCCCCTTCGAACGCCAGGACCGAATGCCGCCCCGTGGCGGTACGGGTCAACTTGAGCGCGGCCTCGACCGCATCGGCCCCACTCGGGCCGCAGAACTGAATGCGTGCGTGGCGAGCGAACTCGCTGGGCAGGCAAGCGAAAATTTCTTGGACGAATGCGTCCTTTACAGGTGTCATGAGGTCCAGGGTATGCATCGGCACACCGGCCGCCATGACTTGGGTGATGGCTTCGACGATCACCGGATGGTTGTGCCCCAGCGCCAGGGTCCCGGCACCGGCCAGGCAATCGACGAACACTTGCCCCCGGCTGTCCTGCACATAAATGCCATGGGCCCTTTCAAGCACCAGGGGAATGCGTCGCGGGTAACTGCGAGCGTTGGATTCCTGCTGTTGCTGACGCTCCAGCAGCGGCGTCGAATCGAGGCAGTAGGGACTCGACAGACCGGTGTGCAACAGGCGTAGCTGTTGCGCGCCACCTGCTGTGACATTCGAAAAAGCACTCATGATTTCCTCCATGGAGGCTGGGTTTGGAAGGGAACGAACAGCCTGGAAACAAACATCCGGAACGTTGCAGGACAGGCGCGGGGAGATTGCCTCCCCGCGCCCATGGGTTTACATGTCGTAGCGCAGGATCATCCCAACCGTGCGCGGTGCGCCGACGTCGATGATGGTGTCATTGCGGTTGTTGGTGACGTATTCCTTGTCGAAGGCGTTCTTCACGTAGGCGGAGACCGCTACGTTCTTGGTGACTTTGTACTCGGTGTTGAAATTCACCAGCACATAGGCATCGCTCTTACGCTCACCCGTCACTTTGCCGTTCGCGTCGAACTCGTACTCCGAAGGGGCGGTGCTCTGATAGACAATGTCCGTGCCGAAGATCAGGCGATCGTCGAAGCGATAGACACCACCCACCGAGGCCTTGTATTTAGGCGCGTAGAGGAACGCCTCGCCGCTCCTGTCCTGACCATTGTCAGCAACGAAATCCTTGTATTTGCTATCGGTAATGGCGCCACCGACATTCAGGGTCAACTGTTCGGTGATGTCTTTTTCGACGAAGACTTCCAGGCCCTTGATATCACTGCGACCAGCGTTGTAGATATCAATGACGTTGCTACCGGCTTGGCGCACGCTGACCTGCTGATCTTTCCAATCCGTGTAATAGAGGTTGGCGCGGGTACGCAGGGTCTTGTCGAAGAACGAACCACGATAGGACAGCTCGTAGTTGGTGGTGTATTCCGGGTCGTAGGCCTGGTGACCGCTACCGGAGCGCAGGTTGACACCGCCGCCGCGATAACCTTTCTGCACCATGAAACCGAGGTACTGGTCGGTTGCCAATTCGTAGTCGATGCCGAGTTTCGGCAGCACCGCATCAAACGACTTCTTGATTTTCTCGGGAACGAAGCGGCCATCTGCCTCAATATCGGTATCGTTCGTCTCGTGGTCGTAACGCAGGCCGGTGATCAAAGTCCAGCGCGGGGCGAACGTCCAGTTGACTTCACCGAACACTGCCTTGTTTTCAATCTTGGTATCACCTTTGACGGTACGAACCAGCACGTTATCGAACAACAACCGGTCGTGGAAGTTGTTGGTGTTGTGGCCATAGTAGGCACCGACAAAACTCTTCACCGTGTCCGAGTCGTAATTCAGACGCAGCTCCTGACTGAACAGGTTGCCGTCCTGCTTACGCAGCACGACCTCGTTGTCCACCGAATTCTGGTCAAAGTCCAGACGGTTGCTGTAGTCGGTACTGGTATTGGCGGTCATGCTCGTCAACGACCAGGCATCGTTCAGCCGGTAGTCCACCTTGGCGCTGAGCGTGTCCTGCTTGAGGTTGTCGTAGGCCTCGGTATTGGACGCGATGTCGTAATAGCTCGGCTTGCCATCGGCGCCGCGCATCGTCGAGCGATCACCCTGGCGATGTTCGTTGTGGGCATAAGTCAGCAAGACGTCTGTGTCGTCGTTGGGCAGGATCAGTAACTTACCGCGGACGTTGCTGGTGCGATGCGGGTTGGCGTCTTTATCGAGCGTGGTGTTGCGGATGTAGCCGTCCCCGTCGGAATAATCCACGGCGATACGGCCGGCGATCTTGTCATCCACGATGGCCCCGCCGCCCGCCACGGCCGCACCGTGCTCACCGTAGTTGCCCATGCTGGTCTGCGCCGAGAAGCTCGGTTCGAAGGTTGGGTTCTTGGTGCGGAGCACCACCGCGCCGGCCAGGGAGTTACGGCCTTGGGTGGTGGATTGCGGGCCTAGGAAAACCTCGACCTGTTCGGCATCCCAGCGCGGGACCGGACTTAAGGTCAGCGCGCGGTTCGGCTGCACGGCACCGTCGACATACACCGACACCGCACCGTTGAGGGCTGCTGGACCCTGGTCGTCGAAACCGGACACCGGCACGCCACGGATACCCCAGATCTCGTTGCCGGCCTGGCTATAGACGCCGGGCGTACGGGCAAACACATCCACCAGGTCCTTGTCGCCGTGCTCACGCAGGTTCTTGTCGGTGACGACCACGACGCTGGACTGGGTTTTTTCGAGGCTGCGGTCGATCTTTTCACCGGTTACGGTGATGGGAGCGATCTCCATCTTGGCGGCTTCTTCCGCCGCCCAAGCGCCGTTGCTCAGACCAATGGCCGACCCTACAGCCAACGCAATTGTGTTCTTTTTGAAATTCACGCCCCACTCCCCTGCGACAGATATTTTTGGTTTTTTTGAGCTGGCCGAATGCTGTGTGGCGCCAGCGGAGCGGAGTCTAATCCAAAAAAAAAATTAAATAAATAGTATTGATAATCCCTCTCATTTGTACCTAGTATGTCGTCTTGTATTGCCTTACATACATTACAGACGAGTCCTACAACACTGACCGCTGCCCTGCTTTCAAGGTCTTGTGACTGGTCGAAGACGCTATAAGAGGATGCACAAGGATGACCTCAATCGAACACCTGAACGGGCGTTCCGAGCTTTTTTCAATGGCGCCCACGGATGCAAGCGCCCAATCGCTACCCGTGCTGGTGCAAGGGGTACCGGGACAGTCGATCCACGACCTGGACGCCTCGATTCGCGACCGCGTGGCCCAAGTCCTGGCCACCGTTGGCGGCGTGTTGTTTCGCGGTTTCACCGTTGCCACCCCCATCGACTTCAAGCGCTTCGCCGCCAGCTTCGGCGCGCCGCTGGCCAGTTATGAATTCGGTTCCACGCCGCGCAGCAAAGTCTTCGCCGGGGTCTATAGCTCCACCGAATACCCGGCCCATCAATTCATCCCCTTGCACAACGAGCAGGCCTACACCCGCCCCTGGCCTTCGCGCATCTGGTTCCACTGCATCAAGGCCAGTGAAACCGGCGGCGAGACCCCGATCGCCGACAGCCGCCTGATCTACCAGCGCATGCCTGCCGAGATCCGCGAGCTGTTCGCCAGCCGCGAGCTGCTTTATGTACGCAACTACAGCGGCGCCCTGGACCTGCCTTGGGAAAAAGTCTTCAACACCCAGGACCGTGCCCAGGTCGAACGCTACTGCCAGGACAACGACATCGAGTGGGAATGGAAAGCCGATGGCGACCTGCTCACCCGCCAGCGTTGCGCCGCCGTGCAACAGCATCCCGAGACCGGCGAATGGGTCTGGTTCAACCAGGCACACCTGTTCCATGTCTCGGCCATCGAACCGAGCGTACGCGCCAGCCTGCTGGCGGCGGTGGGTGAAGAGAACCTGCCGCGCCATGTCTATTTCGGCGACGGCTCGCCGATAGCCGACGACCTGCTCGACACCGTGCGCGAGGTCTACCGCGAGACTGCCGTCAGTTTTCCCTGGCAGCCCGGCGATATCCTGATGCTCGACAACCGACTGGTGGCACACGGTCGCAATCCTTTCACCGGTGACCGCAAAGTCATCGTGGCCATGGCGTGAATTGCACATGTTTTCTTTCGAACACTGGATCGACGTGCTGGAAACCAACGCCCAGCACTTCCCTCAGCGTGCCGCCCTGCATTTTCTGCCGGACGGCGTAGAGATCGGCGAAACCCTGACCTTTGCCCAACTGCACGAACAATCCCGTTCCCTGGCGGCCGCGCTGCAAGCGCGTTATGCCCCGGGTGACCGCGTGCTGTTGATGCTGCCCAGCAGCCTCGACTACGCCCGCGCCTTCTGTGCCTGCCTCTATGCAGGGCTGATTGCCGTGCCGTTGTTTCCACCGCCGTCGCGCAAACCGCGTCACCTCGACCGCGTCCGCAACGTGGTGGTGGATGCCGAGCCGGCGCTGATTCTCGCCCCGGCGGACTATTGCGAAGGCCTGCTGGAACTGGTGGAGGGCCGCGTCGATGTCCTGACCGTCCAGGACCTGGGCACACCACCGGCCAGCCAATGGCAACGCCCGACCATCGACGGTTCGACCGTGGCCTTCCTGCAATACACCTCGGGTTCCACCGGCTCGCCGAAAGGCGTCGAGGTGCGTCAGCGCAACCTGATCGCCAACGTCGAGCTGATGCGCCAGGCCTACGATTTCGACGAACACGGCGCCATGGTCAACTGGCTGCCGCTGTACCACGACATGGGCTTGATCGGCGGAATGCTGGCCCCGCTCTACAGCGGCATGCCGTGCTACCTGATGGCCTCCCAGACCTTCGTCAATGCGCCGTCGACCTGGCTGCAGGCGTTGAGTCGCTACCGCGCCACCGCCAGTTTCGCCCCCAACTTCGCCTATGCCCTGTGCAACCGCGTGGTCAGCGACAACCTGATCGCGCAGCTCGACCTGAGCGCCTGGAAGCACGCCATCAACGGCGCCGAACCGATCCACCCCGGCACCCTCGAAGCGTTCGGCCAGCGTTTTGCCGCCTGTGGCCTCAACCCGTTGGCCATCAGCCCCGGTTACGGCCAGGCCGAAGCCACCCTGTGCGTCAGCGCCACGCCGGCCGACGCGCTGCCGGTGGTGCTGCGCCTGGACAAAGCCGTGCTGGAGCCCGGCCGCGCGGCACTGGCGGCCGACGATGCAGCCGCCGTGGAATTCGTCGCCTGCGGTTACCCGCAAGCCTTGCACAGCATCGCCATCGTCGACCCGCACACCTTCGAGCAATGCGCCGCCGATCGCATCGGCGAAGTCTGGCTCAAGGGGCCGAGCAACGCCGAATCCTACTGGAAGAATCCCGAGGCCACGCGCGAAGCCTTTGAGGCCCAAATTGTCGGCTCATCGGAACATTACCTGCGCTCCGGCGACCTGGGTTTCATGCACGAAGGCCAGGTCGTGATCTGCGGACGGCTCAAGGACCTGCTGATCCTCAATGGGCGCAACCTCTACCCCCACGACATCGAATTCGCCATTACCGATGCCGAGCCGGGCATCCGCACCGGACGCATCGCCGCCTTCTCGGACATGGACCCGGCATTGGGCCGCGAGAAGTTGGTGATCGTCGCCGAGCCGCAACGCAAGTTCGTCGACCCGGCGCATCACCCGGCGCTGTTCGCGTCGATGCAAAACGCCGTGCGTGAAGCCGCCGACTGCGGCATCGACCAGATCGTGCTGGTGCAAGCCGGCACCATCCCGATGACCACCAGCGGCAAGATCGCCCGTCAAGGCGCGCGCAAGCAACTGGCCGCGGGCACGTTGAGCATCATCGCCCAGAGCGGTGCAACGCTGGCTTCGAATGGCGAGGTCCTGGACCTTGCCCAGCTCAAGCAGCTGGCGAGCGAAACGCCGCAACAGGCCCAGGCCGCCTGCCGCCGATGGCTGGAACAGACGCTGCACGCGGTCAATCCGTATTTTTCCGCCGACTTCGACCTCAGCCTGATCGGCCAAGGCCTGGACTCCATCGGCGTGGCCGACTTCGCCGCGCGCCTGCACAAGGACCTGGGCTGGAACCTCGACACCCAGGACTTGTTTGGGCAAACCACCCTGGAGCAATGGGCGCTGGCCCTGCAAGACTTCCTGAATGAACCGGCGCCGACGGCCGAGGCTTCGACCGCGCGGGCTAACCTCAGCCAGGGGCATCAATCGTTCGCCCAGCGCCGACTGTGGTTCCTGCGCCAACTGAACCCGGACGCCACCCGCCACAACCTGGTACTGCACCTGCGCCTGCAAGGTCCACTGGACATCGAGGCGCTGGCCCTGCGCTTGAACGCGCTGGTGGCGCGGCACGGCGTGTTGCGCACGGTGTACCGCGACGGTGTCGAGGGCCCGCAACAACAGGTGTTGCCGGCCACGGCGGTCGCGCTGGTCCATCATGATGTGCGTGAGCAGAGCGAAGCGCAGCAACAACAGATGCTGAGCGAGCGCCTGGCCCATGAACACGCCACCCCTGTCGACCTGCAAGCCGGCCCGCTGCTGCGGGCACAGTTGCTCAGCCGACATGAGCAACAGCATGACCTGCTGCTGACCCTGCACCACATCGCCTTCGACGGACGTTCGGCGCAAGTGCTGCTGGCGGAACTGGCAGGCTCGACAGACGCCGCGCTCCCGGGGCAATACCTCGATTTCGCCCAGTGGGAAGCCCGGCACTGGAGCGAACAGCGGATCGCCAACGAGCAGGACTTCTGGCGCGGACACCTGGCCGGCATGCCCCAGACCTTGGAACTGGGCGGCAACGGCCAGGCCCCGGGCGAACACAGCCTGGACTTCAACGTGCCCCAGGCCCGCTGCGAGCATTTGGCAACGCTGGCCCGGGAACAAGGCATGACCTTGTTCATGCTGCTGCTCGCCAGTTACCAACTGGTGCTCAAGCAACTGGGTGGCCAAGCGCAATTCTTGCTGGGCACCGATGTCAGCGGCCGGCCACTGGCCGAGCACAACGACGTCATCGGTTTCTTCGTCAACCAGTTGACCCTGCGTTGTGACGTGCGTGGCGAAGCGACCCTGGGCGGTTTCCTCGGGCGGGTTCGCGACGAAGCGCGCCTGGCCTATGCCCATCAAGGCCTGCCTTTCGACCTGGTGGTCTCGGCCCTCGCGCCGCAGCGCCGGCCCGGTCACTCGCCGCTGTTCCAGGTCAAGCTCAATTATCAACCGTCACGGGTGACCCCGACCGCCATCGCCGGCGCGCGGCTGTCCGCGCTGGACGTGGCCCAGGCACCGGGGGATTTCCACCTGGTGCTCGACCTGGTGCACGGCAACGAAGGTCTCGCCGCGACGCTCAAGTATCGCGGCGAATACTTCGACCAAGGCCGAGCCCTGCGCCTGCAACACCTGTGGACGTGCCTGCTGGAGCAACTCCCCAGCCTGCTGGACGAGCCGTTGCCGGCGCTGGCCGAGCGCATCGACAGCTGGGACCAGGCCTTTGCCCGTGAGCGGCAACAGTCCCAGGCGCTGGCCGGTCGCAGCCAGATGATGCAAGCCAAACGTCGCTCCTTGTCCCTTTAACCGAGTCGGATGCTTTTATGTCTATCGTGCCCCCATCGCCCCGCGCCCTTGGCGCCGTGCGTCGCAAAGCCAGGAACGTCTCGGAACAACAAATGGTCACCGAGCGCCTGCTCAGCCCGGATCATGCCCTGCCCCGGGTGATCGAGCCCGCGGTCAGTGGCGTCGACCTGGTGGCCTGGGCCGCCCGGGAACGCGAGTCGCTGGAAAAGAAGCTGCTGCAGTACGGCGCCCTGCTGTTCCGTGGTTTCAACGTCGCGTCCGTCGAGCAGTTCGACCAGGTGATCGCCGCGCTCTCCCCCGGCGCGCTGGAATACATGTTCCGCGCCTCGCCCCGGACACGGGACGGCGGCAACATCTACACCTCGACCGACTACCCGCCCGACCAGATGATTTTCCCCCACAACGAGCACTCCTACTCGCCACGCTTCCCGTTGCGGCTGTTCTTCTACTGCCAAGTGCCGTCCGAGACCGGTGGCGAAACACCCATTGGTTCGACCCGTGCCGTGAAGGCCAGGATCAGCCCGCAGATCGCAGCGCGGTTCCGGGAAAAAGGCGTGCTGTACGTGCGCAACTACGGCGACGGTTTCGGCCTGCCATGGCAGACCGTGTTCCAGTCCGAAGACCGCGGCGAAGTGGAAGCCTACTGCGCCAGCGTCGGCATCGACGTGGAATGGAAAGACAACAATCGCCTGCGCACCCGCCAACGCGGACCCGCCGTGGTGCGCCACCCGCGCACCGGCGAAGAAGTCTGGTTCAACCACGCCACGTTCTTCCACATCAGCACCTTGCCCGGGCGAATCCGCGATTCGCTGCAAAGCAACTTCAACGACCTCGACCTGCCCACCAACACCTTTTATGGCGATGGTGAACCGATCGAGCCAGAGGTCCTGGAGTCGCTGCGTGCGGCCTACCTCGACTCACTGGTGCGGTTCAGTTGGCAACAGGGGGACGTGTTGTTCATCGACAACATGCTCGCCGTGCACGGTCGCGAACCCTTCACTGGCAAGCGCGCCATCATGACCGGCATGGCTGAAGCCCTGCTGTCGAGCGACGTTGCCGTCTGACATTCAACGGGTCCACCTACCGTTCGCAGGAGGCTTGCCCGACCTATGTCCAGCAAGCCCCGGCGTTTGAGGGGTGATCCAGGCTCAAGCCCTTTTCCAGTCGAGATGAACATGAGCGGACTTCAAGGTTTTCGTATTTCCCCGCAACAGGCATCGGTCTATCCCCACATCAACGGCGCGACGCAGCACCCGTTCAGTTGCCATTTGCAATGGTCGCTGTCGCAACCGCTGGACATCGATACGCTGGACAACCGCCTGCAGGCGCTGGTGGCCGGCAGTGAAATCCTGCGCACGCGCCTGATGCCCGTGCCTGGCCTGCGCCATCCGGTGCAAGTGATCGACGAAACCGCTGCGCTGGCGGTGAGCCTCCAGGACCTGCGTCAACACAGCCGCGCCGACCAGGACGCCGCCCTGGCCCAATTCGCCAGCCAGCCTCGCGACTGGACAACCCCGTTGTGCGTCACCCTGGTGCGCCTGGACGATGAACAAACGGTCCTGGACCTGGCCGCGGCCAGCAGCCATTTCGACCTCGCCAGCCTGAAATGGCTGGCCGCCGCATTGCTGCAAGACACCGCCACCGACCTGTCCGAGACCTTGCAGTACGCCGACTACGCCGAATGGCGCTGGAGCCTGGTTGAAGACGCGCCGGACCATCCGGGCGTGAGCTTCTGGAAACCCTTGGGCGAACCCGAGCAGGCCGCCTTGCAACTGCCCCTCGAAACGACGCTCGAAGGCGGGTGCGCGCCGACCCGCCTGGACCTTACCCTACCGAGCGACCTCGCCCGCCACCCAGCCCTGATCCCGGACTTACTGCTGGCGGCATGGGCCGCGGTACTGGGACGATTGGCCGGCCAGCAACAGGTGCCGCTCACCCTGATCCACGAAAGTCGCGGTGCGGAACTGGAAAACACCCTGGGCCTGTTCGAGCAGTGCCTGCCCATGAGCATCGAACTGAACGCCCAGGCGACCTTACTGGAGCAAGGCACGCAAGTGGCTGTCACCCTGGAACGGGCGGTTGGCTGGCAGGACTACTACACCGGCACCCTCAACGGCGGATACGCCTTTGCCTGGCGCTCGGGCGATGCCCAGGAGCGTCATGCCAGCGCGGTAATGAACCCGCTGAAAGCGTGCCTGAACGTGCGCCAGTTGCCCGATAGCCTGCACGCGCAGCTGGTCTACGACCGCCATGCCCTCAGCGCCGAAGCCGCCGGCTGCCTCGCCGAGCAATGGCTGCAACTGTTGCAAGGCGCACTGGCCGAACCGCAACGGGCCTGGGCGCAGTTGCCCCTCGGTGGTGCGCTGCAATCGCGGTTGATCGGCACCGGCGCGGACGTGCCGTCCATCGAACCGGTGACACTGGTGGAATTGATTGCCCGCCAGGTTCGCCAGCAACCGAACGCCATCGCCCTGAGCGACCAGCACGGCGACCTCAGCTACAGCCGCCTCGACGCCTGCGCCACGCAATTGGCCCATCGCCTGGTCGCCGCCGGCATCGGCCCTGGGGTGCCGGTCGGCATCCTGATCGCCCGCGGCAACGCCGCCATTGTCGCCATGCTCGCCGTCCTGAAAGCCGGTGGCGCCTACGTCCCCGTCGACCCGACCTACCCGGCCGAGCGCCGCGCCTACATGCTCGCCGACAGCGCCATCGCCCACATCGTGGTCAGCGCCGAACTGGCCGACAGCGTGCCGACCGACCTGCAACGCTTCGTGCTGGATGACCTGGCAACACCCGACCTCGGCGATTTGCCGGCGCTGCCGTTGCCGGACGCGAACGACCTCGCCTACTTGATCTACACCTCTGGCTCCACCGGTGCGCCGAAAGCCGTGGAGATCAGTCACGGCGCACTGAGCTTCTCGACCCAGGTGCGCATGGCGGCCTATGAGACGCCGGTACGTGCCTACCTGCTGCTGTCGTCGTTTGCCTTCGACAGTTCGGTCGCCGGGATTTTCTGGACCTTGGCCCAAGGCGGACGCCTGGTATTGCCCGCCCCGGGTGAAGAGCTGGAAATGGCCCGCCTGGCGC
Organism: Pseudomonas sp. CG7; assembly: GCF_023701885.1. Lineage (NCBI taxonomy): Bacteria > Pseudomonadati > Pseudomonadota > Gammaproteobacteria > Pseudomonadales > Pseudomonadaceae > Pseudomonas > Pseudomonas sp. CG7. Next base: position 33,701 of record NZ_JABAEE010000027.1, read on the forward strand.
AATTGATTGCCCAGCATCAGGTCAGCCACGGCCTGTCATTGCCATCGCTGTACCAGGCCCTGCTCGATCAATTGCAGCGCAGCGGCGCAACCGACAGCCTCGCCTGCTGGATCGTCGCCGGTGAGGCCTGCCCGCCGTCGCTGATCGCGCAACACAGCAAGACCCTGCCCCATGCACGGCTGGTGAACGAATACGGCCCCTCCGAAGCCACCGTCTGGGCCACCTATGAGGTGTTGGAGCCAGGCCGGAACGTCAGCATCGGCCGCCCCATCGCCGGCATGGACCTGCGCCTGCTGAACGAATTCGACAGTGCCTGCGGCATCGGCGAGCCGGGAGAAATCGTCCTCGCCGGCCCAACCCTGGCCTGCGGCTATCGCAACAAGCCCGAAGAAACCGCCAAGGCCTTCGTCACCCTGGCCGACGGCACCCGAGCCTATCGCACCGGTGACTTGGCGTGCTGGTTGGCCGACGGGCGCCTGGCCTTCCTCGGGCGCAAGGACCATCAGGTCAAGGTGCGCGGCTACCGCATCGAGCTGGGGGAAATCGAACGCCAGTTGTGCAGCCACAGCGACGTGCGCGAAGCCGCGGTGATCGTCCAGGAACAGCCCGCCGGCAAGCGCCTGCTCGCCTACATCCTCGCCGCCCACGGCTACGCACCGGACTCGGAGGCGATCAAGCGCTTCCTCGGCGAACGCCTGCCGTCGTACATGGTGCCGGCCCTGGTACTGACCCTGCCGAGCTTTCCGCGCACGCCCAACGGCAAGCTCGACACACGTCAGTTGCCCGACCCGGACCAGTTCGACGAAAGCGCCCACGTGGCGCCGCGCAACGCCATGGAAACCACTTTGCAAGCCATCGTCGCCAAGGTCTTGAAGCTCTCGACGGTGAGCGTCACCGACAACTTCTTCGCCATCGGCGGCGACTCGATCCTGAGCCTGCAAGTGGTGGCCCAGGCCCACGAGCAAGGCATCGCGCTGTCGGCCAAGCAAGTTTTCGAACGCCAGACCATCGCCGCCATGGCCGAAGTCGCGCAAGCGCTGGACCCGAGCGCCGCCGAGCCGGACGCCGACAGCACCGAATTCAGCGCCTCGGGCCTGTCCGATGACGAAATGCAAGCGTTGATGGCCGAACTGGACGAGGCCGACCTGTGAACGGTTTTTCACCTCGCCACGCCATCACCGTTGCCCCTTTTTACGCAGGACGCTTTCAATGACCACCGAAAAAACCACCGGCAACCCGATCGAAGACATTTACCCGCTGTCGCCGCTGCAACAAGGGATGCTGTTCCACTCCCTGCTGCACGAAGACTCCGGGGTGTACCTGATGCAGGATCGCTACCGCATCGGCGGGGCCATCGATGAAGGGGCGTTCCTCGAATCGTGGCGCCAGGTGGTGGCGCTGCACCCTTCCCTGCGCGCCAGTTTCCAGTGGAAAAGCCAGAAGCAACCGGTGCAGGTCATCCATCGCCAGGTCAAGGTGCCGCTGGACACCCTCGACCTGCGCGGGCTCGCCCCCCATGAACAGGAAGCGCGGATCCGCACGCTGCTGGAAGACGAGCAGAAAGTCGGCTTCAACCTGTCCAAGCCACCGCTGATTCGCTTCCGGCTGGTGCGCCTGGCCGACGAGTCCTACGAATTCATTCGCAGCTTCCACCACATCCTGATGGACGCCTGGTGCATTTCCCTGGTGACCGTGGACTTCCTCAAAGTCTACGAAGCGCTGTGCAACGACCGCACGCCCGAGCTGAAGAGCCCTCGGCCATTTCGCGACTACATCCAATGGCTGCAGCGCCAGGACGCGGGCAAGGCCGAGCAATTCTGGCGCGGCCAGTTGCAAGGCCTCAACGCGCCCACGCCACTGACCGTGGACAACGGCGTGACCCGCGACCGCTACACCGATGCGGTGCTGGTGGACGACCAACTGATTCACCTCGACGAACAGGAACCCCAGGCGCTGGCAGCGTTCTGCCGCAGTCGCCGGATCACCCCGAACACGTTTTTCCAGGGTGTGTGGTCGTTGCTGCTGTCGCGCTACAGCGGGCAACAGGACGTGGTCTTCGGCGTCACCGTGGCCGGGCGTCCGGCCGACCTGACTGGCGTCGCGGAAATGATCGGCCTGTTCATCCACACCTTGCCGCTGCGGGTTTCGGTGGACCCGAACGCCGCGCTCGGCAACTGGCTGGGCGACCTGCAAAAGCTCAACGTCGACATGCGCGACTTCGAACACACGCCGTTGACCGACATCCAGGGTTGGAGCGATATTCCCCGGGGTGAGACCCTGTTCGACAGCATCCTGGTGTTCGAAAACGCGCCCATCGACGAACAGATCCTCGAAGGCGGCTTCCAGTTCAGCCTCGAAGGCATGGACCACAGCGAGCACACCCACTACGGCTTGACCGTGGTGATCCTGCCGGGCGAACAACTGGGCATCCGCGTGTCCTATGACCGCGAACGTTTCGACGCCGCCACCGTGCAGCGCCTGCTGGGCCACATCGCCAGCCTCGTGCGCAGCATGCTCGCCGCCCCCGACGCGCCGTTGGCCAGCTTCGAACTGCTGGCCGCCGACGAGCGTCAACAGTTGCTGGGCGAATGGGCGCTCAACCCTCACGATTTTCCGCTGGATCAAAGCTACGCCGAGCTGTTTGCCGCCCAGGTCGCCCAGCGCGGTGATCAGGTCGCCGCGATCTGTGCCGGCGAGTCGCTGACCTATGCCGAGCTGGACCTGCGCTCCACGCGCCTGGCCCATGCCCTGCGCGAGGCCGGCGCCGGTGAAGACCAACTGGTCGCACTGGTCGCCCCCCGTGGCTTGGCGCTGTTGACCATGATGCTGGCGGTGTTCAAGGCCGGCGCGGCGATGCTGCCCCTGGAGGTCAATCACCCGCCCGAGCGCCTGCGGGAAATCCTCGGGCTGTCCCGCGCACCGTTGCTGGTTGCCAGCGAAGGGTGCAGCGGCCTGCTCGATCAACTGCTCAGCGGCCTCGACCCGGCGCCCAAGGCACTGTTCGCCGAGGCCTGCTGGACCGGCGGCAACGACGCGCCATTGCCGGCGCTCGCCCGCCCCGACAGCTTGGCCTACGTGCTGTTCACCTCGGGTTCGACCGGCACACCGAAGGGCGTGATGATCGAACAGCGCGGCATGCTCAACAACATCTTTGGCAAAGTACCGGCCCTGGGGCTCAGCGCCGCCGACCGGATTCCCCAGACCGCGTCGGTGGCGGTCGACATTTCGGTGTGGCAGTTCCTCGCCGCGCCGGTGCTCGGTGCCACCGTGCACATTCTTCCGGATGAAGTCGCCCACGACCCGCAACGCCTGTTGCAAGTGCTCGCCAGCGAGCGCTTGAACGTGCTGGAAATCGTCCCGAGCCTGATGCGCACCCTGCTCGCGCTGTGCCCGTGCGACTTGCAACTGCCGGACCTGCGCTGGGTCCTGCCCACCGGTGAAGCGCTGCCGCCAACCGTGGCCCGGGACTGGTTCGCGCGCTTCCCCGACATCGCCTTGATGAACGCCTACGGGCCGGCCGAATGCGCCGACGACGTGGCCTTCCAGCCGATCTTCGCAGCACCGGGGGCCGAGGTCAGCCACATGCCCATCGGCCAACCGACCGCCAACAACCGCCTGTATGTGCTGGACGAAGCCCTGCGCCCGGTGCCGGTGGGCGTGGCCGGGGAAATCTGTGTCGGTGGCGTCGGCGTCGGCCGTGGCTACCTGCACGACCCGCAGCGCACCGCTGAGGCCTTCATCAACCATCCTCGACTCGAAGGTCTTCTGTACCGCACCGGCGACCTGGGACGCTGGCGAGCAGACGGCGTGATCGAGTACCTCGGCCGCCGTGACCAACAGGTGAAACTGCGTGGGCACCGGATCGAGCTGACGGAAATCGAACACCGTCTCGCCCAGCATCCGAACGTGCGCGAAGCCGCCGTCCTGCTGCGGGAAAACACCGTCGGCGAAGCCTGGCTGGTGGCGTACTGGTCGGCCCATGACCAGAACGTGGGCAGTGAGGGCCTGAGCGAACACCTGCGCACGCAATTGCCGCCGTACATGGTGCCGGCGGCCTTCGTCTGCCTGGACAAACTGCCCCTGAACAATAACGGCAAGGTCGATCGCAAGGCCCTCGCTGCCCGCGAGCTGGACTGGCAGGCCGACACCCAGGAAAGCATCGCCCCGCGCACTGCACTGGAAACCGCCGTGGCATCCGTCAGGGCCGCGGGCCTGGGGCGTGACACGGTGGGCGTGGAAGATAACTTCTTCACCCTCGGCGGCCACTCGCTGCTGGCGACCCAGATCGTGGCCCGCCTGCGCACCCAGTTCAAGCTCGACCTGCCGTTGCGGGTGTTGTTCGAACAGCCGACCGTGGCCTTGCTGGCCGAGGCCATCGGCGCCCGCCAGGCCGAGGCCGCCGCACCGCACGCCAACTCACCCAGCGTACCCAAGGCCCAGCCACGCCCGCCGTTGCTGCCGCTGTCGTTCTCGCAACAGCGCCTGTGGTTTATCGAACAACTGACACCCGGCACCACCCTGTTCAACATCCCGTTCGCCCTGCACCTCAAGGGTGAACTCAATGTCGAGGCGCTGCACGCCAGCCTCAACGACCTGCTGGTGCGCCACGAAATCCTGCGCACCGGCATCCACAGCACCGACGGCGTACCGTGCCAACGCATCAGCCCGGCACTGGACATCGCGCTGCCCTTCGAAGACTTGTCGGGCCTGACCGCCACCGCGCGCGAAGGCGCGCAGTTCAATGCCCTGCAAGACACCTTCGAACAACCGTTCGACCTGACCTGCCCTCCGCTGCTACGGGCACGCTTGCTGCGCCTGGCGCCGGGCGAGCACGTACTCGGCATCGCCCTGCATCACCTGGTCTCGGACGCGTGGTCGGCCACCATCGCCCTGCGCGAACTGGCCTTGGGTTATGAAGCCCGTTGCAACGGCGCCCCCGCCGAACTGCCGGCCCTGCCGCTGCAATACGCCGACTTCGCCCTCTGGCAGCGCGAGCACCTGCAAGGCGCCGAACTCAAGCGCCAGCTCGATTACTGGACCACCGCCCTCGACCGCCGCGACAGCGATGCCAGTCCACTGCTGGCCTTGCCCACCGATCATCCACGGCCGTCGGTACAAAGCTATCGCGCCGGGATTGTCCAGCGTGAACTCAGCGCCGACCTCAGTGGCCGGGTGCAAGCTTTCGCCAGTCGCCTCGGCACCACGCCGTTCACCGTCCTCTTCGCCGGTTTCGCCGTGTTGATGCACCGCTTGAGCGGCGACGCCACGGTGCTGGTCGGCACCCCGGTCACCCACCGTGAACAGCCGGGCACCGAAGGCCTGCTGGGCATCCTGTTGAACAACCTGGCGATCCGCGCCGACTTCGAGCCGCAAGCGGACTTCACTGTCCTGGTCAAACAAGTCGCCGAACGCCTGCGCAGTGGCCTGCAACATCAGGACCTGCCGTTCGAGCAATTGGTGGACAGCCTGCAATTGCCACGCAGCCTCAGCCATGCGCCGCTGTACCAAGTAATGGTCGCCCAGCAACTGGCCATGGAGTCGCGGTTGCGCTTCCCCGGCCTGGAATTCGAAGCGCTGGACACACCGCTGCGACACTCTGAATGCGACTTGGACCTGCACGTGCTGTGCCCGGCCAATGCGCCGATCCAACTGGAGCTGATGTTCGCCCTCGACCTGTTCATCGCCGACAGCGCCCGCCAGACCCTCGCCCGCCTGGAACACCTGCTCGAACACATGCTCGCCGAACCCCAGCGTCCGGTCGCCGCCTTGCCGCTGCTGATGGACGCCGAATGGCAACGCACCGTGGTCGAGTGGAACCGTACCGAAATGGCGGTACCGACGCACCTGACCTTCGCCCAGTTGTTCGAACAACAGGCCGAGCGCACCCCGGAGCGTGACGCGCTGTGTTTCGAAGGCCGCAGCCTGAGCTACGGCGAATTGAACCGTAGGGCCAACCAAGTGGCCCATTACCTGCGCAGCCGCGGCGTGGGCGCGAACAGCCCGGTGGCGCTGTGTGTCGAGCGTTCGCTGGAGCTGCTGGTCGGCCTGCTGGGCATCCTCAAGTCCGGTGGCGCCTATGTGCCGCTGGACCCGACCTACCCAGCGGATCGCCTGGCATACATGATCGAAGACGCCCGACCGGCGCTGTTCCTCGGCCAGCAGGGCCTGCTGGAACAGCTGGGCGCCGAACTGCCACGCTTGCGCCTGGACAGCGACGCGGCGTCGTTCGCCGACCAGCCGGACAACAACCCCACCCCGCTCGCCGGCCCGCAAGACCTGGCCTACATCATGTACACCTCCGGTTCGACCGGTAAGCCCAAGGGCACCCTGGTGACCAACGGCTCGGTGGTCAACCTGGCCTGGGCGCGTATCCATGGTTTGTATCGCCGCTACACCGACCAGCCGATGCGCACCAGCTTCAACTACTCGTTCGCCTTCGACAGCTCGGTGGCCGAACTGATCCTGTTGCTCGACGGCCACAGCCTGTACCTGACCCCGGAAGACGTGCGCTACGACCCCGAGGCCCTGGCCGGTTTCTTCCGCGACACCCGCCTGGAGGCCTTCGAGTGCACCCCGGCACAGCTCAAGGCGCTGTTGGAGAGCGACGGCGTTCGCCGGGGCGAGGTGTACCTGCCGCGCTTCGTGCTGTTCGGTGGCGACGCGGTGGACGCGCAGCTGTGGCAACGCCTGCCGTCGATTGCCGGCAGCCGCTTCTTCAACACCTATGGCCCGACCGAATGCACCGTGGATGCCACCGGCTGCGCGGTGGATGACTTCCCGCAGCGGCCGATCATCGGCCGGCCCATTGCCAACGTGCGCACCTATGTGCTCGATGCCTTCCTCAACCCGATGCCCGTGGGCGTCCCGGGGGAACTGCACATCGGCGGTGCCGGCGTCACCCTGGGCTACCTCAACCGCGCCGAGCAGACGGCGAAGGTGTTCATCGAAGACCCGTTCGCGTCGCAGCCCGGCGCGCGCATGTACAAGTCCGGCGACCTGGTGCGCTGGTTGCCCGACGGCCAGCTCGAATACCTGGGACGCATGGATCATCAAGTGAAGATCCGTGGCTTCCGCGACGAACTGGGGGAAATCGAAACCCTGATCGGCGCCCAACCGGGCGTGCGCCAGGCCGTGGTGCTGGCCCGTGAAGACGTGCCTGGCGACAAGCGCCTGGTGGCCTACGTGACGTGCGACCAGCAGGCCGACATCCCCGCCTGGCGCAAAACCATTGGCGCCGCCCTGCCCGACTACATGGTGCCCTCGGCGTTCGTGGTGCTCGATGAGCTGCCGCTGACGGACAACGGCAAACTCAACCGCAAGGCCTTGCCGGCCCCGGATATCCAAGCCGCGCCAGACGCCCTGGACCCGCCGCGCAGCGCCGCCGAACAACAACTGGCGGCCCTGTGGGCCGAGTTGCTGAACGTGCCGACGACGCAGATCGGCCGTGACAGCCACTTCTTCTACCTCGGTGGCCACTCGCTGCTGGCGGCGGCGCTGTTCGCCCGCCTGCGCCAACGCTTCGCCAGCGTGCCGCCGTTGCGGGCGGTGTTCGAGCACCCGCCCCTCGAGGCCTTGGCCGCGCTGCTGGGCGAGCCCCGGCCCGCCCCGGCGGCGACCTTCGTCCCGGCGGTTCGTCCGGCGCGCCTGCCGCTGTCGTTCGAACAGCAACGCTTGTGGTTCCTGGAACAACTGAGCGCCGGCGGTGGCGAGTACAACGTGGTCAGCGCCGTGCAACTGGACGGCGAACTCAATGCCCAGGCCCTGCAAACGGCCTTGAACAGCGTGGCCCAACGCCACGAGATCCTGCGCAGTCGCATCGTGCGCGATAGCGACGGCGAATTGCAGTTGGCGATCGACGCGCAGGTCGACATCACCGTGCAGGTGAAAACCCTGCAGGCCGCCAGTGACGAGCAATGGCAGGCACTGACCGACGCGGCGATTCACGCGGAAACCGGTCGCCGTTTCGACCTCGCCGTCGAAGTACCGATCCGGGCCACGTTGCTGCAACGCAGCGGCGGCGCCCAGTCGTTGCTGTTGCTCAGCGTGCACCACTGCGCCACCGATGACGCCTCCAGCCAGAACCTGCTGGAGGAACTGCGTCAGTTCTATACCGCCCAGTGCCAAGGCTCCCTGGCGACACTGCCGGCGCTGGCGTTGCAATACCCCGATTACGCCCTCTGGCAGCGCGAACCCGGTCAACAGACCGCGTTCAGCAGTCAACTGGACTACTGGCGCAACCAACTGGAGGACGGCGACTACCTGCTGGACCTGCCGACCGCACAGGGCCGTCCAAACCAGCTCGACCCGACGGCCGGCGCGGTGCAATTGCAATTGCCGCCCGCCCTGGTGGAACGCCTGCGGCAGTTCGCCCAGCAACGCGGCGCCACGCTGTACATGCTCATGCTCGGTGCGGCGCAGTTGCTCCTGGGGCGCTACGCCAACCAACGCGACGTGCGGGTTGGCAGCCCGGTGGCCCAGCGTCCATTCGCCGAGCTGCAGCCGCTGATCGGCTGCTTCGTCAACACCGTGGTCATGCGTGCCGACCTGGATCCGGCGCTGGACTTCGCAGGCTTGCTCGACCAGGTGCGCAACCGTGTGCTGGATGCCCAACAGCATCAGGACGTGCCGTTCGACCAGGTCGTCGAGCATTTGAAACCGTCGCGCAGCCTCGGCCAGACACCGCTGTTCCAAGTGCTGTTCGCCATGCAGAACGCCGACGCGTCGAGCCAACCATGGCCCCGGTTGCAAGTCAGCGAACGCGCGGTGACCGCCCAGGCCACCAAGTACGACCTGAACTGGGAAGTGCACGACGGCGAGGTGCTGTCGGTGTTGCTGGAATACCGCGCCGCGCTGTTCAGCGACACCACGGCCCGGCGTTGGCTGGAACAGTGGCAACAACTGCTGGAAACCATGCTCGACGCGCCACACACCCGCCTCGGTGATTGGACGCCGTTACCAGCGGCCGAGCGCCAGCGCCAGATGACCGAGTGGAACGCCACCGAACGTCACTACAGCGGCCCGACCAACCTGCACACCGCCCTGAGCCAGCAAGCGGCCCTGAGCCCCAACGCCCCGGCATTGGTGTTCGAAGGCCAGCGCCTGACGTATGCCGAACTCGACCAACGGGCGCACACCGTCGCCCGGGCCCTGCGCGCCGCTGGCGTGGGCACCGACAGCATCGTGCCGGTGTGCATGGAGCGCTCGGTGGAAATGGTCGTGGCCTTGCTGGGCATCGTCCATGCCGGCGCCGCGTGGCTGCCGCTGGATCCGGAGTTGCCGGCCACGCGCCTGGCCTTCCTGATCGAAGACGCCGACGCCAAGGTCACCTTGACCCAAGTCCAATGGCTGTCGCGCTTGCCCGTTGGGCATCAGGCCTGGACGCTGGATGCGTTGCCAAACGCTGAAGCCTTCGAACCGATCAGCGTCGAAGCCAACGACCTGGCCTACGTGCTCTACACCTCCGGTTCCACCGGCCAACCCAAAGGCGTGATGAACGAACACGGCGCCTTGATGAACCGCCTGCACTGGATGCAGGACGCCTTCCCGATTGGCCCGAACGACCGCGTGCTGCAAAAGACCCCGTACAGCTTCGACGTATCGGTGTGGGAGTTCTTCTGGCCCTTGATCACCGGCGCGACCCTGGTGGTTGCGCGTCCGGACGGTCATCGCGACCCGGCCTACCTCAGCCAGTTGATCCAACAGGAACGGGTCACGACGCTGCACTTCGTCCCTTCCATGCTCCGTGCCTTTGTCGAGGAGCCGAGCCTGGCTGACTGCCACAGCCTGCGCCAGGTCTTCGCCAGTGGCGAAGCCTTGCCAGTGGACCTGGTGCGGCGCTTCATGGGCCAACACCCGGCGGCGCTGGTCAACCTGTACGGCCCGACCGAAGCGGCCATCGACGTCTCGGTCTGGCGCTGCTCGGCGGACGATACGATCGTGCCGATCGGCAAGCCCATCGCCAACCTGCGCCTGTACATCCTCGACGAAGCCCTGCAACCGTTGCCGATTGGCAGCATCGGCGAGCTGTACATCGGCGGCGTCGGCGTGGCCCGTGGTTATCTGAAACGCCCGGACCTGACCGAAGAACGCTTCCTCGCCAGCCCGTTCGTGGCCGGAGATCGGCTGTATCGCACCGGCGACCGTTGCCGCTTCCTGGCCGATGGCAACATCGAGTACCTGGGGCGTCTCGACCATCAGGTGAAGCTGCGTGGCCAGCGCATCGAATTGGGTGAAATCGACGCGGCGCTGCTGGCCCAGGCCGGTGTTCGCGACGCCGCCACCTTGTTGCTCGACCAGCGCCTGGTGAGTTTCTGGTGCGGTGACGCCGATGAGGCGACCCTGCGTGCCGACTTGAGCGACAGCCTGCCCGTGCACATGCAACCCAGCCTGTTCGTGCAGCTCGACTGCCTGCCACTCAACAGCAACGGCAAGCTCGACCGCAAGGCGTTGGTTGCCACGCCGCTGCCACACAGCCAAAGCGACCAGCCACGCACCGCGCCACGGGACGGGACTGAAACCGTGCTTTGCGAACTGTTCAGCGAAGTGCTGGGTGGTTCGGAAGTCGGCATCGAGGACAACTTTTTCCAACTCGGCGGCCACTCCTTGCTGGCCACCCGCCTGGTCAGCCGGGTCCGTGAGCGCCTGGGGGCCTCCCTGCCCTTGCCGCTGGTGTTCGCCCAACCGACGGTCGCGGCCCTGGCCGAGCACCTGCGCGCGGCCATGCCCGGTGAGTCGATCAGCGTACAACCGCGCCCGGCGCAACTGCCCCTGGGCCTGGCCCAGCGCCGCTTCTGGATGCTCAGCCGCCTGGTGCCGGAGTCCCGCGAGTACCACATGCCATTCGCCCTGACCTTGCGCGGCGAGCTGCAGGTCCAGGTCATGCGTGAAGCTGTCGAGCAGGTCAGCCAGCGCCACCTGGTGCTGCGCAGCCGGATTGTCGACGTCGACGGCGAGCCGCAATTGCTGATCGACGACCACGGGCCGGCGCTTACGGTCACTGGCGTTGCAAGCCAGGACTGGGCCGCGACCTGCGCCAACGCCCAAGACGAACTGATGACACCGTTCGACCTGGCCGCCGCCGCGCCTTGGCGTGCGCACCTGCTGCAACGCCAGGGCAGCGACGAACACCTGTTGCTGGTGTGCCTGCACCACAGCGCCACCGACGGTTGGGCCATGCAGTTGCTCATCGACGAGCTGACCCAGGCCTACGCCGCCGGCCTGGACGGGCACTCGCCCACCTGGACCCCGCTGGAGATCGACTATGTCGATTTCGCCCTGTGGCAACAGCACCCGGACACCCAGGCCCGGCGCAGTGCCAGCCTGGACTATTGGAAAAACCACCTGGGCCAGGACGACTATCAGCTCGACCTGCCCATCGACCATCCACGTGGCGCCGAAGCCGATCGTCGCGCCCGGCAACTGACTGTCCGCCTCGGCAGCCAGCGCGCCGAAGCCATCCGGCAGTTCGCCCGTCAGCGCGGCACCACCACCTACGTGGTCTTGGCCACGGCCCTGAGCGCATTGCTGGCCCGCTACAGCGGCCAGCGGGAGATTCGCCTCGGCACCCCGGCGGACCAACGTGACCACGCCCAGACCCAGACCTTGCTGGCGTGCCTGGTCAACACCCTGGTGATCCGCAGCGACGTCGACCAACGGGCCCCGGCCGAGCAACTGCTCGCCAGCCTCGAGGCCGACCTGCGCGCCGCCCAGGCCCACGCCGACCTGCCGTTTGCCACCCTGGTCGGCGCCATTGCGCAGAATCGCGACTTGAACCGTACGCCGCTGTTCCAAGTGCTGTTCTCCCTCAACTATGGCCGAGTCGACAGCAACCAGTGGCCGGGGCTGAACGTCGAAGAGCAGATGCTGCCGGTGATCGACGCCAAATTCGAACAGAGCTGGGAAGTCCAGGACGACGGCAGCGACCTGACGCTGGCGCTGGAATATCAATCGGCCTTGTACGACGAAGCGACGATGCAACGCTGGAGCGCGCAATGGTGCGCGCTGCTCGACGCCTTGGTGGCCGCCCCTGGGCGCACCCTGGTCGAGCTGTTCCCGCAACAGCAGGACCAGCAGCAACTCGATCGCTGGAACGCCACCGAACGTCACTACAGCGGCCCAAGCAACCTGCACACCGCCCTGAGCCAGCAAGCAGCCCTGAGCCCCAACGCCCCGGCATTGGTGTTCGAAGGCCAGCGCCTGACGTATGCCGAACTCGACCAACGGGCGCACACCGTCGCCCGCGCCCTGCGCGCCGCTGGCGTGGGCACCGACAGCATCGTGCCAGTGTGCATGGAGCGCTCGGTGGAAATGGTCGTGGCCTTGCTGGGCATCGTCAAAGCGGGCGCCGCGTGCCTGCCGATTGATCCGGAGTTGCGGGCCACGCGCCTGGCCTTCCTGATCGAAGACGCCGACGCCAAGGTCACCTTGACCCAAGGCCAATGGCTGTCGCGCTTGCCCGTTGGGCATCAGGCCTGGACGCTGGATGCGTTGCCAAACGCTGAAGCCTTCGAACCGATCAGCGTCGAAGCCAACGACCTGGCCTACGTGCGCTACACCTCCGGTTCCACCGGCCAACCCAAAGGCGTGATGAACGAACACGGCGCCTTGATGAACCGCCTGCACTGGATGCAGGACGCCTTCCCGATTGGCCCGAACGACCGCGTGCTGCAAAAGACCCCGTACAGCTTCGACGTATCGGTGTGGGAGTTCTTCTGGCCCTTGATCACCGGCGCGACCCTGGTGGTTGCGCGTCCGGACGGTCATCGCGACCCGGCCTACCTCAGCCAGTTGATCCAACAGGAACGGGTCACGACGCTGCACTTCGTCCCTTCCATGCTCCGTGCCTTTGTCGAGGAGCCGAGCCTGGCTGACTGCCACAGCCTGCGCCAGGTCTTCGCCAGTGGCGAAGCCTTGCCGGTGGACCTGGTGCGGCGCTTCATGGGTCAACACCCGGCGGCGCTGGTCAACCTGTACGGCCCGACCGAAGCGGCCATCGACGTCTCGGTCTGGCGCTGCTCGGCCAACGACATGATCGTGCCGATCGGCAAGCCCATCGCCAACCTGCGCCTGTACATCCTCGACGAAGCCCTGCAACCGTTGCCGATTGGCAGCATCGGCGAGCTGTACATCGGAGGCATCGGTGTGGCCCGTGGCTATCTGAAACGCCCGGACCTGACCGAAGAACGCTTCCTCGCCAGCCCGTTCGTGGCCGGAGATCGGCTGTACCGCACCGGAGACCGTTGCCG
>NZ_JABAEE010000027.1:47044-77479 GCF_023701885.1 Pseudomonas sp. CG7
GACCTGACCGAAGAACGCTTCCTCGCCAGCCCGTTCGTGGCCGGAGATCGGCTGTACCGCACCGGCGACCGTTGCCGTTTCCTGGCCGATGGCAACATCGAGTACCTGGGGCGTCTCGACCATCAGGTGAAACTGCGTGGCCAGCGCATCGAGCTGGGGGAAATCGACTCAGCCCTGTTGAACCTGCCGGCCGTTACCGGCGCCTGCACCCTGGTCATCGACAACCGCCTGGTGGCGTTCTACAGCAGTGCCACCGCGCAGTCGGACCTCGACACACAACTGGCGACCGAGCTGCCGGCCTACATGGTGCCAGCGGTGTGGGTGCACATCCCGGCCCTGCCCCTGAGTACCAATGGCAAGATCGACCGCAAGGCCCTGGCCGCCCTGCCCTTGCCCAACACCCAGAAAGACTACGCGGCACCGCGCAACGACCTGGAGCGCCTGCTTTGCCAGTTGTTCGGCGAACTGCTCGGCGAAACCTTGACCGGCGGCCGTGAAGTCGGCACCTCGGACAGTTTCTTCGCCTTGGGCGGTGACTCGATCCTCGGCCTGAAACTGATCTCACGCTTGCGTGAACAGGGCTATTCGCTCACGCCACGGGACCTGTTCCGTTCGCCGACCCCGGCGGCCCTGGCCCACGTGACCACCGCCCTGCTGACCCAGGCCGAACAAGGCGACGTGACCGGACCGATGCCGCTGATGCCGTTGCACCAGTGGTTCTTCGACCAGCAACAGGTCCAGGCCGCGCACTGGAACCAATCGGTGCTGGCCGACAGCGACCGTCGCCTGGAACCGGCCATCGTCCAAGCCACGCTGGACCGGCTGGTGGCCCACCACGACGCCCTGCGCCTGCGCTTCACCGAGGTCGACGGCCAATGGCAGGCGCACATCGCGCCAGTGGCTCCGGCCCAACTGACCTGCTGCCAGCAGCCGGAACAACTGCTGCACGTCGCGCAAAGCCTGGACCTGCAACACGGCCCACTGTTTGCCGCAGCCCTGGTGGAAGGCACGTCGCAGCGCCTGTACCTGGTGGCCCATCACTTGGTGGTCGATGCGGTGTCCTGGACGCCGCTGCTGGAAGACTTCCATCAGTTGTACCCAGCCCTGGAGCGCGGCGAGCAGCCGACGTTGCCGGCGAAAACCACCTCCTATCGTCAATGGGCCGAGCACTTGCAAGCCCATGCCGCGAAGGCTGCTGCCGAACATCGCTACTGGAGTGCCCAGGCCTCTGCGAACCGACCGCCCATGGCCACGGTCGCCGAGCGCCAGACCCTCGCGGCCCGCTGGGACGCCAGCCGCACGCACCAATGGCTGACCGAATCCCACGCGGCTTACCGCACGCAACCGGAAGAACTGCTGATCGCCGCCCTCGCCGCGACCCTGGCCGAGGTCGAACAGCGCAGTGACATCGTCGTGGATCTGGAGCGCCACGGGCGTGACGCACCGTTTGCCGGGTTGGACGTCGGCCGCACCGTCGGCTGGTTCACCACCCTCTACCCGCTGCACGTGAGCGCCAGCGGTGCCGCGGGCGATCAGGTGCGCAACGCCAAGCAAGCCTTGCGTGACGTCCCCGGCCTGGGCCTGGGCTACGGCTTGCTGCGCCAGCGCGGTGAGTTGCCGGCCAGCCACGGCGACGTGCTGTTCAACTACCTGGGGCATGAGCAAACGCCCGCGGGCTGGTTGCGCGCCAGCGCCCTGACCCCGCCGCCGGACGTGGCCCCGGTGAACCGAGTGACCCATGCCCGGGAAGTGGTGGCCTGGCTGGAGGACGGCGTGTTGCGTGTCGAATGGCACAGCGGCACGCCGAACGCCGACAGCCATTTGCCCGCTCGCCTGCTGGAACGCTTGCAGGCGCTGGTCGAACACTGCCTCGACCCGCAGGCCGGTTCGCTGATGCCGGCGGATTTCCCGCTGGCCAAGGCGCTGAACCAGAAATCCCTGGACAAACTGCTGGGCAAGCTCAAGACCAAACCCGATTCCCAAAGCTAGCGAGCGCCGCCGCGCCTGCGCAGGTCTGAGACCTGCGCGGCGCCTGGATCGACTCACTTGAGTTTTCAAGACTTTGAAATGGACCAAGCAAGCATGAACAACATCGAAGACATCTACTCCCTTTCGCCGACCCAGCACGGCCTGTTGTTCCACAGCGTCTATGAACCGGATTCGCGGGTCTATTACCAGCAATTGAGCCTGGACATGAACGGCCCGCTGCAACTGAGCGCGTTTCGCCGCGCCTGGCAGGCGCTGATGCAGCGCCACGCCGTGCTGCGCAGTGCATTTCTCTGGGAAGAACTGGACGATGCCTATCAGGTGGTGCAACAGGACGTGCCATTGCCCCTGACCGAACTGGACTGGCAAGACCGCGCCGAGCCCCAGGCCGCGCTGGAACAGTTGGCGCTGGAACAGCGGGCACAACCGCTGGAGCTGAACGACTCGCCACTGATGCGCGTGTGCCTGGTGCACCTGGCCCCCGAACGCTGGCATCTGATCTGGACCTTCCATCACATCCTCATGGATGGCTGGAGCGTCGGCATTGCCGTCCAGGAATGGCTGGCGCTGTACTACGAACACGCCCATGGCCGCCCCGCCGACCTGGCGCCGACCCGCCCTTACCGGGACTACATCGCCTGGCTGGCGGAACAGGACATGGCCGCCACCGAAGGCTTCTGGCGCGAGCAGTTGCAGGACGTCAGCGAACCAACGCCGCTGCCCACTTTCGCCGTACGCCAGCCCGCACCTGCGGGGGCACCCTTCGCCGAGCGGGAAAACCTGCTGACGGCCAGCGAAACCGAGCAGCTGGCAAGCTTTGCCCGCCAGCACGACCTGACCATCAACACCTTGATCCAGGGCGCCTGGGCATTGCTGCTGGGCCAACACGCCGGGCGTGACGACGTGGTCTATGGCGTCACCGTCGCCGGTCGTCCGGAGAACCTGGCGGCGGTGGACAGCACCGTCGGGCTGTTCATCAATACCCTGCCGCTGCGCGTGCAATGGGCTGACGCGCCGACGCTGGTGACCTGGCTGCAACATTTGCAGCAAGCCAACAGCGATCTGCGCCACCACGCCTACCTGCCGCTGGGCAAGCTCAAGTCGATGACGCGCATCGCCGCCGAGCAGGCGCTGTTCGACTCGATCCTGGTGTTCGAGAACTTCCCGGTCACCGACGCGCTCAACCAGGACACCGGCGGCTTGAGCTTCAGTGCCCCGAGCAACGACCAGCAGGTTGAAGGCATCACCCTTACCCAAGGCCGCAACCACTTCCCGTTGTCGCTGATTGTGGTGCCGGACAAGCAACTGCACTACCTGATCAGCTACGACCGCAGTCGCTTCAGCGATGCCGAGGTCGCGGTGTTGTCGGCACAGTTGCGCGCCATCCTGTTGGCGTTGACGGCGCAAGCGCAGCGCCGGGTCAGCGAGCTGGAGTGGCTGAGCCCTGAAGAACGCCAGCAACTGCTCGCGCAGGGGCGCGGCGCGCAACTGCCGGTGCCTTCCGCATGCCTGCACCAGCGCTTCGAACAACAAGTGGCCGCCTACCCGGAACACTTGGCGGTCCGCGACCGTCAGGTTGCCCTGACCTACCGTGAACTGGACCAGCAGGCCAACCGCCTCAGCCAATACTTGCTCACCCAGGGCATCGGCCAGGACAGCGTCGTGGCACTGGCCCTTGAACGCAGCGCCGAGTTCGTGATCGCCCTGCTGGCCACCCTCAAGGCTGGCGCCGCCTATCTGCCGCTGGACCTCAAGCAGCCCGCCGGGCGCCTGGCCGACGTGCTGGTGGACAGCCGCGCCGCGCTGCTGGTCGGCGCTGCCGCCTCGCCCCTGCTCAACGGCCTGGCCGAGCACACGCCGACGCTGTGGCTGGCGGAACAGGCCGACGCCATCGCCGCCCAGCCAGACACACCACCAACCGTGCCCCACAGTCCGACTGATGCCGCGTACGTGATCTACACCTCGGGCTCCACCGGCACCCCCAAGGGTGTGGTGGTCGAGCACCAGTCCATCGTCGATTACCTGACGGCGGTGCACGCGGTACTCAACCCGCCGCCGGCGGCCCGCTACGGCTTGCTGTCGAGCATCGCCGCCGACCTGGGCCACACCCAACTGTTCGGCGCCCTGTGCAGCGGCGCCAGCCTGTTGCTGGTGGATGAAGACAGCGGTTTCAGCCCCCTGGCACTGGCCGAACTCTTCGCCCAACACCCGGTGGATGTGCTGAAGATCACCCCAAGCCATCTGGCCGGCCTGTTGCAGGCGCTGCCCGATGCGCGCCTGTTGCCGCGCGCCCTGCTGGTCTTCGGTGGCGACGCCCTCAGCCCGGTGCTGCTGGAGCAGGTCAACCGCCTGGCGCCAGGGCTGCGGGTGTTCAACCACTATGGGCCGAGCGAAGCGACAGTCGGGGCGATTGCCACCGAACTGTCCGCAGGCCTGCGCAGCATCGCCCTCGGCCGGCCACTGCCGAATCGTCAATTGCAAGTCGTGGACGCCAACGGTCGCCTGGTGCCCACCGGGGTGTCCGGTGAGCTGCTGATCAACGGCGCCCTGGCCCGGGGTTACCTGCACCGCCCAGACCTGACCGCCGAACGCTTCCACCTCGACGCGGACCAGCAACGCTGGTACCGCACGGGCGATCGTGTGCGCTGGCAAGTAGACGGCCAACTGGCGTTCCTCGGCCGGGTCGACAGCCAGGTCAAGATCCGTGGCAATCGCCTGGAGCTGGGCGAAGTCGAAGCGCAGATCAAGCGCCTGTCGCCGCTGATCGAACAGGCGCTGGTCCGTGCCGTGGAACTGGACGGCAGCCTGCGCCTGGTGGCTTACCTCGTCGCCAGCCAGTCGCTGTCCGCCACGAAACTGCGCAACGACCTGGGTGCGCGGGTGCCGGACTACATGGTGCCGGCGCACTTCATCACCCTCGACGAACTGCCCCTCACCCGTAACGGCAAGGTCGATGTGCAGCGCTTGCCGCTCCCGCACGAACCCACGGACGACAGCGCCACCCACGTTGCCCCGCGCAATGAAGTCGAAGCGCAACTGGCCGCCATCTGGCAAGACGTCCTGAAGCTGGAACGTGTCGGCGTGCACGACAACTTCTTCGCCCTGGGCGGCGACTCGATCATCAACTTGCAGATCATTGCCCGCGCCAACCAGCAAGGGCTGAAACTCACGCCCCGCCAGCTCTTCGAGAACCGTACCATCGCCGACATCGCCCGCGTGCTGGGCGCCGATGCCAGCCAGGGCGTGGCGCACGAGAGTGCCGATGGCTATGAACTGCCACTGTCCGCCGGACAACTCGCACGCCTGCAACAAGGGCCATTGCACGCCACCTGGCGTTGCGTGGCGTTGACCCAGGCCATCGACAGCGAGCTGCTGACCCAGGCCATCAGCGCCTTGCAGCAACATCACCAGGCCCTGCGCCTGGCGCTCAAGGCCCTGCCGGAGGGCGAGTGGCAGCAACAGGTCCTGGTCGCGGCCAAGGCCCCGGTGATCGCCACCGAGAAACTGGCGACCTGCGCCCCGGCACACCTGCAAGCCCTGGCCCAGGCCGGTGTCGACGCGCTGGAACTGGAGGCTGGCCAAAGCCTGCATGCCCGTCTGCTGGAAGTGGACGGCAAATATTCGCTGCTACTGGCCGCACATCCGCTGTGCCTGGACGAAGCGTCCTGGTCGCTGCTGCTGACCGACCTCAACCTGGCCTTGGCGCAACTGCGTTATCAGCGGCCAGTGCGCCTGTCCTACGCCGGTGGCGACTTCACCCAGTGGACGCGGCACCAACTGGCCCATGCCCAGGGCGATGCCTTGGACGAGGCCTGGGAACATTGGCTGCAATACGCCGGCGTGGAACCGCTGCAACTGCCTGACAGCCAACAGCCGGCCAGCGTGAACGAACAAACCCTGCCAGCCGTCACCTCAGGCGAACTCAAGCGCCTGGGCGAAGTGCTGCAACTGGACTGGAACAGCCTGTTGGCCGCTGCCGTGGCCGAACAGTGCCGCGAGTCGTGCGGCGATGGCCTGGTCGCCCTGAGCGTGCACGATGCGCGGCCGAGTGCCGAGCGCCTGCCGGTCGATGCGCCGATTGCCGTGGCCGACCTCGATCCGGCACGCATCATGGGCCCGTTGGCCCTGGCCGTGCCTTACTTCCTCCAGACCGAAGGCGACAGCCTCCTGCAACGCTTGCAGGCACTGGCCGCGCAGATCCGCGCCTACCCGCAACACGGCGTCGACTATGGCGCCTTGCGCTACCTGTCGGACAACACCTACCTGCAAGAACCGCTGCGCGACCTGCCCGCGGCATCGGTCGCCATCCGCTGGCTGG
Source organism: Pseudomonas sp. CG7 (assembly GCF_023701885.1). Taxonomy (NCBI): domain Bacteria; kingdom Pseudomonadati; phylum Pseudomonadota; class Gammaproteobacteria; order Pseudomonadales; family Pseudomonadaceae; genus Pseudomonas; species Pseudomonas sp. CG7. The sequence goes on from NZ_JABAEE010000027.1 coordinate 53,349, forward strand.
GCAACTTCGACAGCCACCGCGAAGAACGCGGCATCCTGGCCCAGGTCGAAGCCGCAAGCCCATTGACAACGCCGACTTGCCCGCTGACCCTGGACGCCTGGTGGCAGGATGACTGCCTGCACGTACGCAGCCAAGGCACCCTCGCCGCCGACTGGGCACCACGCCTTGCACAACGCCTGGGCGAACTCGCCGGGCTGGCCAGCGCAGCCGACCTGCGCCCTGCCAGCCAGGCGTTCCCGCTGTGCCACAAGCAAGCGGCGACCCTGGCGGCCGAACCGCTGGACTGGCTGAACATCGAGGACGTCTACCCGCTGTCGTCGATGCAACAAGGCATGCTCCTGCACACCCTGCTGCAACCCCACAGCGGCATCTACCTGATGCAGCAACGCTACAGCTGGGATGGGGCCTTGCAGCGCCCGGCGATGGAAGCCGCGTGGCAGCTGTTCCTCGAGCGCCATCCGATGATGCGCACCGCGTGCTGGTGGCAGGACGACCATGAGCCGCTGCAATGTGTGTATCGCCAAACCCACCGGGCGTTCGACTGGCAGGACTTGCGCCACCTCGACGAAGAGCAACAGCGCCTGGCGATGGATCAGGCCCTCGAAGCACAACGCCTGCAAGGTTTCGACATGGCCTGTGCGCCGTTGACCCACCTGCGGGTGTTCCAACTCGATGAGCGACGCTTCGCCGTGGTGCGCAGCTTCCACCACATCCTGACCGACGCCTGGTGCTTCGGCCTGCTGATGGAAGACCTGCTGGCGATCTACCAGGCCATCGTGCGCCAGGAGCCGGTGGCCCGTCCGCGCCTGCGCTCGTTCCGCGGCTACATGAGCTGGTTGGAACGCCATGACATGGCTGCCGCCCACGCGTTCTGGCAAGCCGAAATGGCCGGTTTCAGCGAGCCAACGCCGCTGCATGTGGACAGCCCGGTGGCCCGCCCGGAGCAGGCACCGGAACAGGTCGGCGACTTCGACCAGACCCTGAGCATCGCCCAGACCCAGCGTCTGCAGCAGCTGTGCCAGCAATACCAACTGACACCCCACACCTGGATCCAGGGCGCCTGGGCGCTGTTGTTGTCGCGCTACAGCGGCAACCGCGACGTGCTGTTCGGCGTGACCGTCGCCGGCCGCCCGACCGACCTCGCCGGTGTAGAAGAAATGGTCGGGCTGTTCATCAACAGCCTGCCACTGCGCATCGATGTCGACCCGCAGGCGCCAGTGGCCGACTGGCTGCAAGCGCTGCTGTCCCACAATGCGCAGTTGCGCGAACATGAAAGCGCATCGTTGGTGGACATCCAGCGTTGCAGCCAAGTGCCGCGCGGCCAGCAGTTGTTCGACAGCCTGGTGGTGTTCGAGAACGCGCCGTTGGACATCAGCAGCGTGCAACTGGATGCCTTCAGCATCGACATCTATGAAGACCGCGTGCACACCAACTTCCCAATGACGGTGGTGTTGTACCCCGGCGACCGCCTGGGCATTCGCCTGTCCTACGACAGCCAGCGTTTCACCACGGACACCGTGCAACGCATGCTCGGGCACTTGGTGCAGTTGCTTTCGGGCATGCTCGAGACACCGCAGGCGCCCCTGGGCAGCTTGCACATGCTGCCCGAGGCCGAACGTCGGCAGTTGCAGATCGACTGCAACCGCAGCGACGTCGACTTCCCCCTGGAGCGCGGCTATGCGGCGCTGTTCGCCGAGCAAGTGCGCAGTCGCCCGCACCACCTGGCCGCCATCTGCCAGGGGCAATCACTGACCTACGCCGAACTCGACCGCCGCGCCAATGCCATCGCCCATGCGTTGCAAGCCGCCGGCGCCGGCCCGGAAACCCTGGTGGCGCTGTTCGCCGAGCGTGGCCTGGCGCTGCTGACGATGCTGATCGCCACGCTCAAGGTCGGCGCGGCGTTCCAGTCGCTGGATATCCAACAGCCCCACGCCCGCCTGGCGGAACTGCTGGACCTGGGTGAAGCGCCGCTGTTGCTGGTGTGCGAGCACGCAGCCTCGACACTGGACAATGTCCTGCCGCAAATGCGCAAGCAACCCACCTGCCTGATCGCCCAGGCGCTCTGGCAAGGCAACGAGCAGCCACCGGTCACCTACGCCCACACCCCTGAGCAACTGGCCTACGTGATTTTCACTTCCGGTTCCACCGGTACGCCAAAAGGCGTGATGGTCGAACAGCGAGGCATGCTCAACAACATGTTCGGCAAGGTCCCGAGCCTGGGCCTGGGTGAGCACGACCGGATTGCCCAGACCGCTTCGGCGGCGTTCGATATCAGCGTGTGGCAGTTCCTCGCCGCGCCGCTGTTCGGCGCCACCGTGCACATCCTGCCCGATGCCCAGGCCCACGACCCCGTGGCCCTGCTCGACGCTGTTGAAGAACATCAGCTGACCCTGCTGGAAACCGTGCCGGCGCTGATTCGCGGCATGCTCCAGGAAAGCCAGGCGCACCACGCCCTGGCGAGCCTGCGCTGGCTCCTGCCCACCGGAGAGGCATTGCCACCGGCCCTGGCGCGGGACTGGTTCGCCCGCTTCCCGGCGATTGCGTTGATGAACGCCTACGGTCCCGCCGAGTGCTCGGACGACGTCGCCTTCTACCCCATCACCGAAGCGCCAGCCGACGACTGCCTGCACATGCCCATCGGCAAGCCGACCGCCAATAACCAGGTGTTCGTCCTCGATTCAGACCTGCGCATGGTTCCCATCGGCGTGCCGGGTGAGTTGTGCATCGGCGGTGTCGGCGTCGGTCGCGGCTACCTGCGCGATCCGCAACGCACCCGCGAAGCCTTTGTCCCGCACCCATTCCAGGCCGATGCGCGCCTGTATCGCAGTGGTGATATCGGCCGGATGCGCGCCGATGGCGTGATCGAATACCTCGGCCGTCGCGACCAGCAAGTGAAGATCCGTGGTCACCGCATCGAACTGGGCGAAATCGAAAACCGCCTGATGCAGCACCCGGCAGTGGACAGCGCGGCGGTGCTGGCGCTGCCCGATGCCCGTGGCGCGTTGCAACTGGTGGCCTGGTACGTGCTCGACGAAGCGGCCGACCTGGGCGGCGAGTCCACGCAACAGGCCTTGAGCGCTTACCTGGGCCAGCAACTGGCAAGCTACATGGTCCCGGCTCGTTGGCTGGCCCTTGCGCAATTGCCACTGAACGCCAATGGCAAGGTCGACCGTCGTGCCCTCACCGCCCTGGGCGTCCCCCAGGACGAAACGGCGCAGGCGAAATCCATGGCACCGCGCACGCCGACCGAACAGGTCCTGGCCGAACTCTGGCAAGAAATTCTCGGCCTCGACAACGTGGGTGTGCACGACGACTTCTTCGCCATCGGCGGTCACTCATTGCTGGCCACCCAGGTGTTGTCGCGGATTCGTCGACGGTTGAACGTGAACCTGCCGCTGCGCACGCTGTTCGAGCGTGGCACCCTCGAGCAACTGGCCGACGCGGTGGATCGACAGCGCGACGCCCAGAGCGAGGCCGACGGCGACAGCGAAATCGCCCTGGCGCCGCGTAACCAGCCGTTGCCGCTGTCCTACAGCCAGCAACGGTTGTGGTTCCTGGATCGCTTCGAAGGCCCTAGCGCCGCCTACAACATGACCACCACCGTCAGGCTGCGTGGCGCGCTGGATGTCGCGGCCCTGCAAGGAGCCTTGCAAGCGGTGTTCGAACGCCATGAGTCCTTGCGCACCGCGTTCCACCTCCACGGCGACCAGCCTTGCCAGGTCATCAGCCCGGCGCCGATGGTCGACTTGACGCCGACCGAGCTGAGTCACCTCGCCAGCGAGGAACAGGCGCAAACCCTGCAACGCCTGATCGATGAACAGGCCGGGCGTCCGTTCGACCTGCAACAGGCGCCGATGCTGCGCGCCAACCTGCTGCACTTGGGAAGCGACGATCACGTGCTGCAACTGGTGCTGCATCACATCGCCACGGACGCCTGGTCCATGGGCATCCTGATGCAGGAGTTGATCGTCGGCTACCAGGCCCGCACCAGCGGCTCGACGCCGGTGCTGCCAGTGTTGCCGATCCAGTTCGCCGACTATGCCTACTGGCAACGCAGCGAAGCGCAACAGCGCCTGCTGGGCCGGGCCATCGACTACTGGCGTCGCCAGCTCGACGGCGCGCCCATGGTGAACCCGCTGCCGCTTGACCAGCCACGCCCGGCACGTCCCGACTACCAGGGCGCGGCCCTGGAGCAACGCTTCACCGCCGCCCAGACGCAGGTGCTCAAGGCCTATGCGCAGGCACAACGGGCGACGCTGTTCATGGTCCTGCTCAACGCCTTCAACAGCCTGTTGCAGCGGACCACCGGGGCCAATGACTTTATCGTCGGCACCGACCTGGCCAACCGCGAACATCCGGCCCTGGAACACCTCGTCGGGTTCTTCGTCAACGTGTTGCCGATCCGTGCCCGCCTGAGCGAAGGCGAAACCTTCGACACCCGCCTGCAACGCTTGCGCGAAGATTGCCTGTCGGCGTTCCAGCACCAGCAAGTGCCGTTCGACAAACTGGTAGAGGAACTGCAGCCGCCGCGTACGCCAGGGGTCAATCCGCTGGTCCAGGTGTTGTTCGTCATGCAGAACACACCCAGCGGCAATGCCAGCCTGCCGGACCTTGAGGTGGAACACTTGGTATCGCCCCAGGAGAGCAGCAAGTTCGACCTCGCCGTGTTTGTCGAAGAAGACGAGGAACAAGGGCTGAACGTGCGCTGGGTGTATCGCACCAGTGTGTTGCAAGAGCAGACCATCCAGCGCCTAGAACAAGGTTTCGAGCACCTGTTGGAGCAGCTCGTCGTGGCCCCGGCGCAAGCGCTGGACCAATGGTCGTGGCGCCTTGAGGGCGGCAATGCCAGCGCACCGTCCCAGCCTGAAGCGTCGCTCGACGAGGCCTCGGCCCGCAGCGCGCGCAAGCAGTCGAAACTGAGCAAGCTCAAGCAGACCCGCGCAACCGCCGTAAGCCAGGTGGCCCACGAGCAGGTCCGTACCCGCACCCTCGACGCCGGGCAAGCCTTGCCGTTGGTGATCGAGCCCTTGCTCGGCGACCTGGACCCGGTGCACTGGGCGCTGCAAGCCCGGGAATGGATCAACGCCCAACTGCTGACCCACGGCGGCCTGTTGTTCCGCGGTTTCAACCTGCCGGATGCCGCCGCTTTCGAGCAGTTCGCCCAGGCCATCGAGCCCGACCTCTACGGGACCTACGGCGACCTGCCGAAGAACACTTCCGGCAAGAACATCTACCACTCCACGCCGTACCCGGAACAGCACATGATTCTCTTCCACAACGAGAGCTCCCATCTGCCGCAGTGGCCACGCAAGCAGTGGTTCTACTGCGAAACACCGGCGCCACGTGGCGGCTGCACGCCCATCGTCGATTGCCGGCAGGTGCTGGCGCGCTTGCCCGAGGATATCGTCGCTCGCTTCAAGGCCCTGGGGCTGCTTTACGTGCGGCACTTCACCGACAAGCTGGATGTGCGCTGGCAGGACTTCTTCAAGACCGAACAGCGCGAGGAAGTCGAGCGCCAATGCCTGGCATCAGGCATGCGCTGGGAGTGGCTGGGGGCCGACAACCTGCGGATCGCCCAGCATTGCCCGGCCATCGTCGCGCATCCCGAGACCGGGGAGTTGTCGTTCTTCAATCAGGTGCAACTGCACCACACCGCCTGCCTGGAGCCGGAAGTGCGCAGCAACCTGATCAGCCTGTTCGGCCCCGGGCACCTGCCCCGCAACGTCTACTACGGTGACGGCAGCGTGATCGAAGACGCCGTGATGCAGGTGATCGGCGCGGCCTATGAAGACTGCGCGGTACGTTTCAGTTGGCAAAAGGGTGACATGGTGATGCTGGACAACATGCTGGTGGCCCACGCTCGGGATCCCTTCGAGGGCGAGCGCAAGATCTGCGTCGCCATGGGCCAGATGATGCGCCGTGAAGAATTGACCGGCGGCCTGCCCGAAGCGCAGCCGACTGCGGAGGTGCAGGCATGAGCGCCTTCGAGAAACGTGAAGAAGCCTTCGCCCTCTCGCCCCAGCAACGCAGCCAGTGGTTGGCGGGGTTGCCCGCAGTGCGCCTGGAACTGGAAATAACAGGCCCGTTGGCCCTTGAGCGCCTGCGCCAACGGCTCGTCGCCCTGAGCGACTGCCATGAGGCCCTGCGCCTGCGGGTGCGGCCTGAGCCGGGCTTGCTGATGCCGTTGCAAGTGGTGGAATCCACCGTCATGGCCGCGGACGCCATCAGCGTCGAGGCGCACGCGGTCGGCGACGATCGCCACCGGGTGACGCTGCAACTGCCGGCGCTGAGCGCGGATCGCGGGACCCTGCTGCGCCTGGCGCAGGCATTGGCCTCGACGGATGCGCCGACGCTGGATGACGAGGCCATGACGTATACCCAGTACAGCGCCTGGCTCTACGAATTGCAGGCCGATGAAGACGCCGAGCCTGGCCGGCGTTTCTGGGCCAGCCAGGCCCTGGACGAGCCGGCCGCCGGCGAGTTGCTCTACCGCCAGGTACGCAGCGACCGCCCTGGCGCCCCGGTGACCACTCGCCTGAGCGCCGATCCACAGTTGAGCGTGGCCCTCGACGGTTTTTGCCAACGTCACGACGCCTCGCCCGAGCAGATCCTGATGACGGCCTGGGGCGTGCTGTTGCAACGCCTGAGTACCGGTGACAACCCGGCACTGACCCTGAACTGGGTCCACGATTGCCGCGACGACTATGAAGAACTCGCCGACTGCTGGGGCTTGTTCGCCAAGCCCCTGCCCCTGCGCTGGCAACCGGCGGCGGCTAGCCCGTTTGCCCAGGCGCTGGCAGACCTGCAAGCGCTCTGCGAACACGCCACGGAGTGGCAGGAGTACTGCGGCGTCAGCGCTGCATTGCCGACCGAGGCTTCGCAGTACGGCTTCCAGTGGGGAGGGCAACTGCCCGATCGACTCGACACCCTGGGCAGCCTGGCATCGACACTCACGGTGCTGGACGTACAAGCCATCCCTGCGGGCATGGAGCTGCTACTGTTGGTCGAAACCAGCGCCGGCGGTTATCGCCTGAACCTCTGCCACCTGCCGGGTCGCTACAGCGAACAAGCCGCACGGGTCTTGCTGGAGCAGTTCCAATCGCTGCTGCTCGATGCCCTCGCCCACCCCGACAAACCCCTGGCCGAGCTGTCCTTGCAGGCGCCGAGCTTCACCGCGACGCTGGCCGCCCTGCAGGACGATGTCGCCGTGTTGCCGTTTACCAGCGTGCCGGCCGGTTTCGATGCCTGTGCCGCGCAGTTCCCCGAGCACTTGGCCCTGCGCGACCACAACGGGCCACTGAGCTACGCCCAATTGCAGGCGCGCAGCAACCAGCTGGCCCATTACCTGCGCGACCAGGGCGTGGGTCGCGAAGATCGCGTGGCGTTGTACCTGGATCGCTCGGCGCAGATGGTCCTGGCCATGCTCGCCGTGCTCAAGAGCGGCGCGGCATTCGTTCCCCTGGATGTGCATCAGCCGGCGCAACGCTCCCTGGCGATCCTGCAACAGGCCCAGCCGGTCTTCGTCCTTAGCGGTTCGGCCGGCAGCGCCCCCGCGTTGCCCGGCATCGGCAGCCTCGACCTGAGTGATGAAGCGACTTGGCAGCAAGCGCCTGCCACGGCAATCGACGCCGAAGTCCAAGGCCAGGACGCGGCCTATGTGCTGTTCACTTCCGGCAGCACCGGCACGCCCAAAGGCGTGATCGTCGAGCATCGGCAACTGGCCAGCTATGTCACAAGCGTGTCCCGGCGCCTGACCCTGGGAGTGGGCGAACGCAGTGCGGTGGTCACTTCGCTGGCCGCCGACCTGGGCTACACGTTGCTGTTCCCGGCGCTGCTCAGCGGCGGCGAATTGCACCTGCTGGACAAGGAAACGGCAATGGACGCCCAAGCCTGGGCAGCCTGGCAGGCGCAGTACCCGATCGACCACCTGAAGGTCGTGCCGTCGTTGCTCGACGCCTGGTTGATTCACGCTCAGAGCGCTGCGGTGTTACCGCGCAAGCAATTGATTCTCGGTGGCGAAAGCTGCTCGCGGCGCCTGCTGCAAAGCATTCGCAGCCTCGCGCCGGCGCTGACGGTCTTCAACCATTACGGCCCGACCGAAACCACCGTGGGGGTGGTGATGCACAAAGCCGAACCGGCCATGGACTATCGCCGCCTGCCCCTGAGCGACCGCCTCGACGGCATGCGCCTGTACCTGCTCGACGAGCAGCAAGCGCTGGCCGCTCCCGGGCAGAGCGCCGAGCTGTATATCGCCGGCCCGCAACTGGCTCGCGGCTACTTGGACGCACAACAAAATGCCGGACGTTTCATCGAACTGGCCCAACGGCCAGGTGAACGCCTCTATCGCACCGGCGACATGGCCCGCTATCGCCATGACGGCAGCCTGGAGATCACCGGGCGTGCCGACCGCCAAGTGAAAATCCGTGGTTTCCGCGTGGAGCTCGATGAGATCCAGGCACAGCTCGCCGGCCTTCCCGGCGTGGCCCAGGCCGCGGTCGAATGCATCCCCCGGGGCGAGCTCGGCCAGCAACTGTTCGCCTTCATGACCCTGGCACCCGGGCATTCGACCACGGTCGCGCGGCTGCATGGCCAGGCCCAGGATTGCTTGCCGGACTACATGCTGCCGACCCTGCGGATCGTCGAGGCATTACCGCTGATGGGCAACGGCAAGCTCGACCGCAAGACGTTGCAGCAATGGGCCGACAAAGTGCTCGACACCGTCGGCAGCGCCTTGCCGCGTACACCGCTGGAAGCCCTGCTCGCCGAGGTCTGGGCACAGGTGCTGGGCCTGGAACGGGTGGGCATCGACGACGACTTCTTCGAGCTGGGCGGCCATTCCCTGGCGGCGGTGACGCTTGCCAGCCGCTTGCAGACCGCGCTGTCGGCACCGGTGACGGTCAATGCGGTGTTCAACGCCCCGAGCGTCTCGGCATTTGCCGCACTGGTACAGGCCGAACTCAAGCTTTCGCCGCTGGTACGGTTGTCGGCGCCCAACGCCGTTGAAGCCGCCAATCTGTTCTGCTTCCACCCCTCCACCGGCCACGTGCAGGATTACCGCACGCTGCTGACGCCGCTTGCGGCCTGGCACCTCTGGGGCTTGCAGGCGGCATACCTGACCGACGACAGCACGACGCTGGGCGGCGATATCGAAAGCCTCGCCGCGTGCTACGTCGAGCACCTGCGCCAACAACAACCCCAAGGGCCTTATCACCTGCTGGGGTTCTCCCTCGGTGGCCTGCTGGCGATTGCCGCGGCCGCGCGCCTGGAAAGCCAGGGCGAAGAAGTGGCGTTTCTCGGTATCATCGACTCGCAATACCAGCATCAAGCGCCGGAAGACAGTGTCGAAGCGCTGCTGGAATCAGCTTCCCAAGCGCTGACGCTGGACAGCCAGGCCGTGTTACGCCAGTTGCCAACGCCGATCATGACCGCGTTGCTGGCGCAACTGGACGCCCTGCCCCCGGCGGCACGCTTGCCGGAGCTGGTCCAGTGGGCACGGCAACAAGGCCTGCAACTCGATGGCGACAGTTGGGAACATTTACAAACACGGCTGCGCTACCAGCAGCATACGCAGCACCTGCTGGCCACGTTCAAGCCCGTACGGTTGAGCTGCCCGGTGCATGTCTGGTGGGCCAGCGATACCCTGGCCCAGGCTGAATTCGCCGACCCGCACTGGGAAAACCTCAGCAGTGGGCCGTTGACCCGCGAGGTCATCGCTGCGCAACACCTGACCATCCTTGAGCAACGCGCCCTGCACGAACAATTGGCGGCGCGCCTCACGGCCATTGCTACACACGGAGTGGTTTGAAATGGATCTGTTGTTACTCATGGCTAAACGCTCCTGGCGCGCACTGCTGGTGGCGACCCTCACGGGTCTGACCTGCGGCCTCGCGGCAGCCGGCCTGATCGCCAACATCAACCACAGCCTGGAGGTGTTCGATACGCTGCGCGCGGTGGATGGCCTGCTCTTCGCCGGCCTGGTGGTGTTGGTCGCGGTGTCGCGGATCATCTCCGACATCAGCCTGCTGCGCCTGGGCCAGGCGGCGGTCAACGACATGCGCCTGCACCTGAGCGCCAAGCTGATCGACACGCCCTACGCGCAATTGCAGCGCCTGGGTAAGCATCGCCTGCTGGCGATGCTTACCGACGATACGCAAACCATCAGCCAGGCCGTGGAGTTGGTGCCGATCCTGTTGGTCAACGTCGGGATCATCGCCGCGTGCCTCGCCTACCTGGGCTGGCTCAGCATGCCGCTGCTCGGCCTGACACTGCTGCTGATCGCCTTGGGCAGCCTGAGCTTTCACTGGCCGCAACGCCGGGCCCTGACCTCGATCTCCCGTGCTCGTGAGCTCAAGGACCAGTTGTTCAATCAATACCGCCTGCTCACCGATGGCAGCAAGGAACTGCAACTCAACCATCCGCGCCGGCAGCACTTCTTCACCCGCCTGCTGATACCGGTGAGCCAGCAATACCGCCGCGATTTTGTCCGAGGCATGAGCATCTACGCCCTGGTCCTGAACTGGGGCAATGCCGTGTTCTACCTGCTGATCGGCGTGGTGTTGTTCGCCGCGCCGCATTTCATCGACCTGAGCGCGAGCCTGGTCACCGGCTATATCCTGGCGATCCTCTACATGATCACGCCATTGTCGGAACTGATGCATGCCTTGCCGACCCTCGGCCGGGCCAGCGAGGCCCTGAACAAGATCCGCGCCCTGGAAGGCGAGATGCAAACCGCCGACGAGCCCCTCGACACGAACTCGCCGACCCAGGTCCGCAGCCGGGTGCGCCGCCAGGTCACCCACACCTACTACCGCGAGCGCGAGGACGGGCACTTCACCCTGGGCCCCATCGACGTCACCCTCAATGCCGGCGAAGTGGTGTTCATCACCGGCGGCAACGGCAGCGGCAAGACCACCCTGGCCTTGTTGCTGACCGGGCTGTACCGGCCGGAAAGCGGCGAGATCATGCTCGACGAGCAAGTCTCCTCGAGCAATGACAACCACCATTACCGGCAGCACTTCTCGGCGATCTTCACCGACTTCTGCCTGTTCGAGAACCTGTTCGATGGCGACGATCCGCACTTGGTGAAACAGGCGCAGGACTACCTGGTCCACCTACAGCTGGACCATAAGGTGCAAATCGAGGAAGGCAAGCTGACAACCCTGGCGCTGTCCACCGGGCAACGCAAGCGCCTGGCGCTGCTCAGCGCCTATCTGGACGACCGTCCGTGCTATCTGTTCGACGAATGGGCCGCCGCCCAGGACCCGGTGTTCAAGCACTTTTTCTACACCCGGATCCTGCCGGACCTGCGCGAGCGCGGCAAACTGCTGATCGTCATTTCCCATGACGACGCCTACTTCGGCCTGGCCGACCGGTTGATCCGCATCGAACACGGTAAGCTCAGCGAAGTTGCCCCACAGGCTGATGCGATGCGTGTGGTCGAAATGCTGTCTTGAGGAAATCCTGAACACTGGGTAGTGCTGTTGACTTAGAAAAACGGCGCTTGTTTCAGAAATGAAAAGCGCCGTTGTTTTTGGGGTAGTGTGCATATCCGTTGCTGCGGTAACGGCCACTAAGGGTTCCGCCCTTACGGCGGGTCACTTTCGAAAAGCGCGAAAGTAACCAAAGCGCTCATGCCCCACCACTCGTTGCCTCGCTAGGGCTCGGCATGCCTGAACGAAGGCATTGCTCCGTGGGCCGCCGCGAAGGGCCATCCATGGCCCAGCGCGGCTAACCCGGCATCCATGCCGGGTTGCCCACTGCACAACGCCTCCGTTCAGCCATCGTGGTTAACGGGGCGTCCGAGATCAACGTCCACCACGAGGCGGCCTAACAGCCGACCTGGTTCTTGGTGAGACCGCGTTTCCCCTGTAGGAGCGAGCCTGCTCGCGAAGACGATGTGTCAGTTTGCGGTGATGTTGGATGTGCCGGCCTCATCGCGAGCAGGCTCGCTCCCACAGGGTTCTGCGGCGTATGTGCATTTTTGTGGTTGCCGAAAATCCATGTGGGAGCGAGCTTGCTCGCGATAGCGGCGGCTCAGCCACATAAAATGTCGGCTTGTACCCCGCTCTTGCTCTTGCTCATGCTCATGCTCTTGCTCTTGCTCTTGCTCTTGCTCTTGCTTTGGATCTTGATCTTGATCTCGACGCCCCGTTAACCACGATGGCCGAACGCAGGCATTGCGCAGTGGGCACCTCGGCATGGATGCCGAGGTAGCCGCGCTGGGCCATGGATGGCCCTTCGCGGCGGCCCACGGAGCAATGCCGGAGTGAGGGCATGCCGAGCCCTAGCGAGGCACCGAGTGGTGGGGCAAAGCGTTTTTGGTTACTTTTGGCGCTTTTCCAAAAGTGACCCGCTGTAAAAGCGGAACCATAAGTCGCCGTTACCGCAGCAACGGATATGCACCCAATCCAATCCAACCCAAAAGAAAACGACGCCCTACTCATAGATGTAATGCAGGTAACTCACCTGCTCCGCCACTGGCAGGCGGTGCAGCTTGGGGCAGGATTCGCAGAGCACGGGCGGTTGGCCTTCGACCGGCTCGTGCAGTTGGTAATGCAGGCAGCAATGCCGGCGCAAGGGCAAGCTGGGGCAAATCTGCGGCGCCGGTGACTCGACCATGCGTTGCAGACCCCGCAGTTTCAAGCGGCCATTGTTCACCGTGACGGGCTCCAGCCACTGGTGCGCCTCGGCGAAACCCTCCCTGGACAGGTCCGGGTCCATCCTGGCGAAGGCGCCGTCCCAGATGGCGACGAAGTTGCCCCACAATATTTTCGGGGCCAGGCCACCGGCGGCGGCCAATGTGCTGAACAGTGGCGCCAGGTGCTCATGGACCAACCGTGACCAGTAAGCCGCCCGGTCATCCGCGGCCAAGTCCGACAGCCCGGCAGCCAGGCCCAGCGCCGCCGGTTGGCCGTCGTCGTGCAACAGCTGCGCGTCCTCGCCCCAGAACTCGATGGCGCAGCGACGCGTCAACACGCAGGCCAGGGTGGCGGGCAAGACAATGCTCATGTAGTTCATCGACCACTGCGACACCACGGCGGCACGGTTCACCCCCGGGTAACGCAGGGCGAATCGGGTCAGCAAGGGTTGCAGCACGGCAGGATCGGCAAGCTGGCTCAACGCGATGGAAGGCTGATCGCCAGGTGCCTGCCGGATGACCCGCTGTATCGGCGGCCAGGCCTGGTTAAGCCATTCTGGAAATTCGATAACGGGGCTCCCGTGGCTTTCCCTAATTAATGCAAACGATTAGCATTGGCTGATCCTATCCTCCCTCCCCTGCAAACTCAACGTCGTTAGCGACCAGGCTCATCAAGACTCCATGCACACACTCCGCAACTTCTGGCGTCTCGCGCGGCCTTTCTGGGCTTCCGAGGAAAAGTACCCGGCCCTGTGGCTGCTGTTGGCCACCGTGCTGATGACCCTGTGCCTGGTCGGTGTCAACATCCTCACCAACTTCTGGAACCTGCATTTCTATAACGCCTTGCAGGCCTTGGATTACCACGGCTTCCTGATCGGCAGCCTGCAATTCATCCTGCTGCAGATCGGCACGGCGGCCTTTACCGTGGGCGCGTTTCACTTTCAGCAAAAGCTGACCATCCGCTGGCGTCGCTGGGCGACCCGCAACATGCTCGATCAGTGGCTGGGCAGCCAGCGCTACCAGAAGCTGAAATTGACCGAAACCGATGTCGACAACCCCGATCAGCGGATCGCCGAAGACATCGACCTGTTCATCGTCAAGTCACTCAAGTTGAGCCTGGGCCTGTTGACGTCGGTGGTGTCGCTGTTTTCCTTCCTGCATATCCTCTGGCAAGCCTCCAGCCTCGTCAGCGTGCCATTCAACGATCAGGCGTTCGTCATTCCGGGACTGCTGGTGGGGATCGCCCTGGTGTATGCGTTCCTGGGCACCGGCCTGGCCTTTTGGCTGGGCCGCGCCCTGCCCAGCCTCAATTTCATGCAACAGCGGCGTGAAGCGGACTTTCGTTTCTCGCTCATCCGCCTGCGGGAGAACGCTGACTCGGTGGCGCAATACCGCGGCGAAGTCGTGGAGAACGAACGCTTCAACCGTCGCCTGGACGCGGCGCTGGAAAACTTCTGGGCGCTGGTGAAGAAACAGAAGCTGATCATGGGCTACTCGACCTTCTATTTGCGCAGCGCGACGGTCATCCCGATGTTCATCATGGCACCACAGTTCTTTGCCGGCGCCTTTCCCCTCGGCCGCCTGACGCAGATAAGCGCGGCCTTCGGCGAAGTGCACGCGGCCATCGCCTACCTGGTGAGCGTGTTCCCGGAACTGTCGGAATGGAAATCGGTGATCGACCGCTTGGTCGGCTTCCAGGAGCGCCTGGATAACGTCGAGGTCAAGTCCCAGGTCAGGCACGAACAGCAGGCCAGCGGTCTTGATATCAAGGACCTGGACATCTGGCTGCCCAATGGCCGGCCGTTGTTCAAAGGTTTCAACCTGTCACTCAAACCCGGCGACAGCCTGATGATCAGCGCACCATCCGGCTACGGCAAATCGACGCTGATCCGCACGATCACCGGGCTGTGGCATCACGCTCGCGGCTCGAGTGGCTATGACCGCGAGCGCGCCCTGACCCTGTCGCAAAAACCCTACCTGCCGCTGGGCAGCCTGCGCGAAGCGCTCTGGTACCCCAACCCGCCCCGTCGCGACGAGGATGCCGCGCTACGCCAGGTCATGGAGCAAGTCGGCCTGCAACACCTGGCCGATCAGTTGGAAGAGGAGCGGGACTGGTCACAGACCCTCAGCATCGGCGAACAGCAACGCTGCGCGTTCGTCAGGGCCCTGCTGGCCCGGCCCACGGTGCTGTTCCTCGACGAAAGCAGCTCAGCGCTGGATGCGGCAAACGAAGCGCGTTGCTATCAGCTGCTCAGGGAGACGCTGCCGGACACGATCCTGATCAGCGTCGGGCACAGCGCTTCCCTGGAGCACTTCCATTGGCACGTCCTGGAGCTAAAGGACGAGGCGCAGTGGGTGCATCGCAAGGTCAAGCAAGCGGTGTGAACCCGCATCCTGTGCCTACGAAATAGAGCATGGGAAAGATAGATCTGTGGCGAGGGAGCTTGCTCCCGCTCGGCTGCGCAGCAGTCGCAAAAGCGGTGTCCGCGGTGTGCCTGGCGAAACGGTGTGGCTGATTTGGGGCCGCTGCGCAGCCCAGCGGGAGCAAGCTCCCTCGCCACAGGATGCACTTGGGTCACAGGGTTCAATTCAAAATGTGCCCTCTTGCTGCGCAATCAGATCCCTGAAAAAGCGCAAATGACCTGCGCGACACTCCATCCCTCTTCGCATAATTGGCATGCAGAGTTTGTGGTCTATAGTCAGACACATCCAGGCTCTTTCGCTCGGGCCTTCAGGAGCAACACCCCCTCGAGCCGTAACCGTGTCGGATGCTCACCAGCCTCCGGTCGAACAATGCAGGGAGCAAGCCATGCCGATCCAGCGGCCCGAGACACTGGGGTTGGCCCCTGGCACCGCTCATTGTGCAGAAGCCGATGGCGGTACCGAAGCCAGCACGCTTCGGCGTTTCTTCGACCAGGCCAAGGAAGCCTACATCCTGTTCCCGTTGCTGGCTGCCCTGCTGTTGCTGGTCGTCTGGAGCGCCACCCTCTACCTGATCAAGGTTGAACATCTTCGCGCGCAGCAGAGCGCCGCGACGGCCAGCCTGGAGATGGGCGCTACCTACGAAGCGCAAATGTTGCGCGCCATCCATGAAATCGATCAGACCCTCAAGCTGGTCAAATACACCTTTGAGACCGAGGACGAGCCCAATCCCCTGCGCCGCCTCCAGGAGCGGGCCTTGTTGCCGCCGGCCTTGGTGTTCGACGTCAGTGTGGTCAATCCGGACGGCCGGCTCGTGGCGAGCACGCGGGTCAACGACCGGGAAAACATCGCTGACCCGGATGAACAGCAAACGCTGCGGCACAGCGATTCGTTGTCCATCAGCCATCCATGGAAAAGCCCAATCACTGGAGAATGGCGCTTGCGCTTCAGCCGGCGACTCGATGCCGCGGATGGCAGGCTTTCCGGGATCGCCAGGGTCGAAGTGGATGCTGCCTATTTCGTCAGCAGCTACGACGCCTCGAAACTCGGCGACCAGGGTGCGCTCGGGCTGCTGGGTACGGACGGCATCTTTCGCGTACGGCGCACCGGGGAAACGCTATCGGCCGGCGATGCGGTCAATTACACGGCGGTGGTGCCGGACGCTGAAAACACCGAGGCGACGCTCTCGATCAACGGTTGGGACGGCGTGCGGCGCTACACCAGTGCCCGCCAGCTCTATGATTTTCCGCTGGCGGTGATCGTCGGGTTGTCCGAGGAAGAACAGCTGGCCGCGGTGAACCAGCAAGCGCGTACCTATCTGTGGCGTGCCGCGGGCGGCAGCCTGGTGCTGGTATTGCTTGTGGGCCTGCTCGCCCGGAGGAGCTGGCAGCTGGCGCAAAGCCGCTTGCGCGCCGCCGAAGCCCAGGTCCAACTGGCCGCGGCCGCACGCCAGGCCGGCATGGCGGAAATCGCCACCAATGTGCTGCACAACGTCGGTAACGTGCTTAACAGCGTGAATATCTCCGCCGATCTGGTCACCCGCAAACTGCGCACCAGCAAGGCCTTGGGGCTTGGCAAGGCGGTGCAAATGATGAACGAGCACGCCGAAGACCTCGGCGATTTCATCTCCCACGACGACAAAGGCAAGCTGTTGCCCGGCTACCTGAACCAGTTGGTGGACGCACTGGCGATCGAGCAACAGAGCATGACCGAAGAACTCGGCCAACTGAGCAAAAGCGTCGATCACATCAAGGAAATCGTCGCCGCCCAGCAATCCTATGCGGGTCCATCCAGCCTCGCCGAAACCGTGCAGGTCAAGGACCTGATCGAGGATGCCCTGCGCATGAACGCCGGCATCATCGCGGCGCATCGGATCACCGTGGTGAGAAACCTGGCCGACACGCCCTTGCTGCAACTGGACAAGCACCGTGTGCTGCTGATCCTCATCAACCTGATAAAAAACGCCAGCAGGGCGATGGGTGACCGATTGGAGCCGGCCCCTCAAATCATCCTTCAGAGCGAGATTCCCCAGGACGACACTTTGGTCATCAAAGTCATCGACAACGGCGAAGGCATCGTGCCCGAGAATCTGACGCGGATCTTTGCCCACGGATTTACCACACGCAAGGATGGCCATGGCTTTGGCCTGCACAGTTGCGTCCTGGCGGCCATGGAGATGGGCGGTTCGCTGGAGGCCCATAGCGATGGGCCGGGAACAGGGGCGACCTTTACGCTCAAACTGGCGATCTAGACTAGGCTTCGCTGGGTAATGGCGCGCAGATTCAGCCGACCGTACAAGGAACAGACGAATGGCGATCCACGCAACGAGGTCACCTTGAGCCCATGGTGAAAAAAAACAATACCTTGGCCTTGGTCGTCGTGACGCTGTACGCCGGCGGCGCCAGTGCCGACGCTACCGAGACGTTCTCGCTGAGCAGTTTCGGCACGGTGGGGATCGTCCATTCCAGCGAGAAAAAAGCCGACTTCACCTCCAGCATCTTCAAGCCCAACGGCGCCGGGCATTCGCGCAACTGGAGCGCTGACGTCGACAGCCTGATAGGCGCCCAACTGACGGCCACCTTCACCCCGCAGCTTTCGGCCGTGGTGCAGGTCATTTCCGAGCAGCGCTACGACAACAGCTACCGGCCCTTCGTCGAGTGGGCCAACATCAAGTACCAGTTCACGCCGGATTTCAACGCGCGCATTGGCCGTACTGTGTTGCCGACCTTCCTGGTGTCCGACACCCGTAAAGTGGGCTATACCCTGCCCTGGGTACGCGCGCCCATGGAGGTCTACAGCCTGATGCCGATCTCCAGCAGCGACGGCATCGATGGCAGCTACCGGTTTCATGTCGATGCAATCATCAATACCGTACAGGCTCACTACGGCCAGACCGACAGCCGGCAGCCCGACGGGGCCGGCAAGGCACTGACGAGAAACTTCTGGGGAATCACCAATACCACCGAGTTCGACGTGCTCACCACGCGCATCACCTACATGAAAGCCGACCTGACCCTGGAGCAGTTCAATTCACTCTTCGATACGTTCAGAGCGTTCGGCACAGAAGGCATCGCCATTGCCGATCGCTACGACTCCGATGACACCCCCGTCGAATTTCTCGGCGTGGGCGCCAGCTACGATCCGGGCGACTGGTTCGTCATGAGTGAATGGGGGCGTCTCGATAGCCGCTCCGGCCTGGGCCGCACCAGTGCCTGGTACATCAGCGGCGGGTACCGCATCGAAGCGTTCACGCCCTACGTCACCTACGCACGCTCCCGGACCGAAACCGAAGTTTCCAGCCCGGGCCTGACGATAGCGGCCTTGCCACCGGCCTTGGCGGGCACGGCCGCCGAGCTTAACGGTGCGCTCAATTCGGTCTTGGGCTCGAACGAAGGCCAGCAGACCCTTTCCCTGGGCATGCGCTGGGATTTCACCAGGAACATGGATGCCAAAGTGCAATTCGATCACACACGTTTCAAGGGCCACTCGGTCGGTCCGTTGATCAATCCCCAACCGGACTTCACGTCGGGGGGCTCGCTCAACGTCATCAGCCTGGCTGTGGATTTTGTCTTCTGATGGAGCAGGCCATGTGGGTTGTGAGATTCATCGGATTCGCTGTGGCGGGGCTCGCCCTGGTCGCCGCCAGCGCTGCCGTCAAGGCCGACGTGGTGGTGGTCGTCGCCATGTCCAGCCCGGTGAAGACACTCGCGCGCAATCAGGTGGCGGATATTTTCCTGGGCAAGGCCAGTCGTTTTCCCGGTGGCGGCCAGGCGATTCCCATCGACCAGACAGAAGATTCCCCGACCCGCGATGAGTTCTACACAACGATCACCGGCAAGTCCGCTGCCCAGCTCAAGGCGCACTGGTCAAAAATCATCTTCACCGGCAGGGGCCAGCCGCCACTGGCGGTTTCAAGCGGCACGGAAGTCAAGAAACGTATTGCCGAGAACCCCGACACCATCGGCTATCTCGACGCGCGGGAGCTGGATGACAGCGTCCGGGCACTGCCGCTCGAGCCGCAAGGAATGGCGAGTCCTTACGGAGCGAGGTTTGGATCAGTTGCCTGGGCCTGCAGCAATAACTTGAACTGATCGGCGGGAATCGGCCTGTTGAAATAGAAACCCTGGAACTCATCGCACGCATTGTCCCTCAGGAAATCGGCCTGCTCCTTGGTTTCCACGCCCTGGGCCACCACGGTCAGGCTGAGGGTGCGGCCCATCGCGATGATGGCCTCGGTGAGGGCTTTGTCTTCCGACACGCTGCTGGTGTCGCAGATACACGAGCGGTCGATCTTGATGACATCCAACGGAAACTGTTCGAGGGCAGAGAGCGACGAATAGCCGATACCGAAATCATCGATGGCGATACGGACCTGCAGGCGCTTGAGCCCGGTCAACACACTCAGCGCCCTCTTGACGTCCTGCATGAGCAGGCGCTCGGCGATTTCCAGTTCCAGCAGGCGCGCATCCATACCGGTTTCGGCCAATATCTCGGCCAAATCCGCCAGCAGGTCCTCATCGGCAAACTGCCGTGCCGTGAGGTTCACGGCGACGCCCAGGTGCGGCAGGCCTTGTCGTTGCCAGGCGACGTTTTGCTGGCAGGCGGTCTTGAGCACCCACTTGCCGATCGGCACGATCAAACCGGTCTCTTCCGCAATGGGGATGAACTGCATGGGCGCCACGATCCCCAGGTCGGGATGATTCCAGCGCAGCAGCGCTTCCATGCCGGTGATCAGGCCACTGCGAATGTCCCGCTTGGCCTGGTAATGCAGCTGGAACTCCTGGCGCTCCAGGGCGTGGCGCAGGCTCAGCTCCAGGGTCAGCCGTTCCAAAGAATCGGCGTTCAGTTTCGCGGAGTAGAACTGGAAGTTGTTCTTGCCACGTTGCTTGGCCTGGTACATCGCGATATCGGCGTTTTTCGTGAGGGTCTGCTCGTCCAGGCCTTCCTGTGGAAACACGCTGATCCCGACGCTGGCAGTCACCCGAAACTCCTGGCCCTGAAGGTTGAAAGGCCGGGCAATCGCACCAAGGACTTTCTGCGCGGCGCTCGCCACGTCGTTGTCCTCCGACAGCTCCGGCAGCAGGATCACGAATTCGTCGCCGCCCAACCGGGCCACCGTATCGCTGCTGCGCAGACACGCCTCGAGACGCTGCGCCACCTCCATGAGCAGTTGATCGCCGGCATCGTGCCCCAGCGTGTCATTGACTTGCTTGAAACGGTCGAGGTCAAGGAACAACACGGCCAATTGCCGATCGTAACGGTCGGCCTCACGGATGCTCTGGCTCAACAGCTTGCTGAACAGGCTGCGATTGGGCAATGCCGTGAGGCCATCGTGATAGGCCAAGTACTCGACACTTTCCGCGTAGGCAATTTTCGCTTCGCCCGCGCGCAAGCGGCTTTGCGCCAGTTGCCAGCTCATCCGCGCGAGAAGTCCCGCCAACAACACCAGTAGCAGGCTGGCGCCCGCCGCGCGCCAGAGATAGCGCTGCGCCTGCCGGGTCACCGCAGCCAGTTGTTCTTCCTCGGACAAGCCGACGATCACCGCCAGCGGAAAGTCGTAGAGCTGGCGGGCACTGGTATAGCGCCGCACACCGTCCCATGGGTTGATCGCGCGTACAGCCTCGGTGTTTTCCGTATCCGGCACCACGCTGGCGTAATCGATCGGGTCACCGGCCGAGATCGTTTCCCCACTGCGCCGTGCCCGGAAGATGCCGTCGATGCCCAGCAGGCCGAGCAAGCCGTGGTCGCCCAGTTTCGAGGGGTCATAACTGCTGACGAAATAGGCCGCGTCGACCTCGATCATGGCGATCCCGGCGAACCCGCCATTCCCTTCATCGAGCCGCCGACTGAAACGCAATGTCCACTCCCCCGTCGCCGGGCTTTTCCACGGGCGGCCAATCGACAGCGCCGTGTCCGGCCCTGGCGTTTGCAGCGCGTCTTGGGCCATCCTGCTTCCGGCCTCGCTCGGCTGGGTACTGGCCACGACCCGGCCGCTGGCATCGACGACGCTGACGTCAAACAAGTAGGGAGAAGGCAGCAAACCGCGTGCCTTGAGCTTGGGCAACGGGTTGGGCTCGCGCTCGGACTCGTAGGTGTACTTGACCAGCTTGAGGGTCTGGTCGATTTCACGCACCGCCCGCAGGATCTGCGCTTCGTAGGTGGCGCCGATTTCCAGGCTCGCTTCGGCAATCCCCTGCTGCGCACGCGCGTGTTCGACCTTGATGAGGTACAGGGTACCGGCCCAGATGAGCAACAGCAGCAGGGCCGCCAGCAATGGGAACAGGACATAGGCTTCCCTGGCCTGGTCGAAACCGCGCCGAAACAGATTGTTCGTCACATCGGCCCGGGCGTTTTCTCGATGGACGACACTCGGGGCCGACGTCATGACACTCGCCCGTTGGATCGCCATGGTGTGCTCCCTGCATTGTTCCCACTGACGGACTGCGGGTCACCGACCGCCTGCGGAAAACTATAGACCACAAACCGCGCCCGCCACGCCCAATCGCGCGCCGACCGTGGCTTTGCCCAGGATTCGATGACGAAGTGCAGTTGACGTCCCTGACTTATTGGTCCAGTTTCAATACAACCGTGTCCAGCAGTGCCTGGTGCTGGACACCACGCTTGATAAACCCGATTCGTTAATCAAAAGGGTCTTTGCAAGCCTATGAATGACGTACGCAGCACCTCCTCTCCTGCCATTGAAATTCGATGGATGTCCTTGTGTCGTTGATCCCTCTGGTGGTGTGTGACGACTCCAACATGGCGCGCAAACAGGTGTTGCGTGCCCTGCCGGCGGACTGGCCGGTTTCGGTCACCGAGGCGACCAACGGGCGCCAGGCCATGGACGCCATACGCCAGGGCCTGGGCCACGTGGTGTTGCTCGACCTGACCATGCCGGAGATGGATGGCTACCAGGTGTTGAACGCCTTGCGCGACGAGGGCTTGAAGGCGCAGGTGATCGTGATTTCCGGTGACGTCCAGGATGAGGCGGTGCGCCGCGTGCTGGAGTTGGGCGCCCTGGCGTTCCTGAAAAAGCCGTTCGACGAAAACGACCTGCGCCAGACGCTGGCGCGGCTGGGGCTACTGGCCCAACCCGGGCAGGTGCCGCCGCAGAATCGTTCGGCCACGAACGTGGCCATCGGTTTCCACGATGCATTCCGCGAGACCGTCAACGTGGCCATCGGCCGGGCGGCGGCGCTGATCGCCAAGGTGTTGGGGGTCTTCGTGCAATTGCCGGTGCCGAACGTCAACCTCCTCGAGGTCGGTGAATTGCACATGGCCTTGAACGATGTCGTCAGTTCCCAGCAACTCACCGCCATTTGCCAGGGGTTTATCGGCAGCGGCATCGCCGGCGAAGCCTTGCTGATCTTCCACGATTCGGAAATCGCCGATATCGCGCAATTGATGCAGCGCCAGAGCGCCGACTATTCGGACCTGGAAATGCTGCTGGACCTTTCCAGTGTCTTGATCGGCGCGTGCCTGAGCAGCATTGCCGAACAGATCGACGTGGTGTTTTCCCAGGGCCACCCGCAGATTCTCGGCCAGCACGCCGCCATCGAGGAATTGATCCGGGACAACAGCAAGCACTGGAAAAAGACCCTGGCGGTGGAAATCAGCTACAGCCTGGAGGGGCACGATATTCGTTTCGACCTGTTGTTGCTGTTCACGGAGGACTCCATCGAACGGTTGACCCATAAACTTGCCTACCTGATGAACTGAGCCATGAGCGAATCCATCGATCTGAACGAGTTCCACTGGTTGCTGGCGATCGTTCAGAGCATCGACGTCGGGGTGGTGGTGCTCGACCGCGAGTACCGCGTGCAAGTCTGGAACACCTTCATGGAGAACCGCTCCGGGGTGCAGCCCAAGGACGCCCACAACCAGCATTTTTTCAGCCTGTTCCCTGAAATCGATCGCCAATGGTTCAGTCGCAAGGTGTAAAGCGTCGCGACCCTGGGCACGCCGGCGTGCACGGTCTGGGAGCAGCGTCCGTACCTGATGCGCTTCAAGAGCTACCAGCCGATCACCGGCCAGGAAGCGTTCATGTACCAGAACACCACCCTGCTGCCGCTGCGCTCGCCGGACAACACCATCAAGCACATCTGCCTGGTGATCTATGACGTCACCGACGTCGCCACCAACCGGCATCAGCTCCAGGCCGCCAACGCACAGCTGCAACTCCTCTCCAGCACCGATCGGCTGACGGGGTTGTACAACCGCGGTCATTGGGAGAGCAACCTCAAGGCCGCCTATGCCCGGCACCAGCGCTACGGCAATGCGTTGAGCCTGGTGATGCTCGATATCGATCACTTCAAGCGGGTCAACGACACCTACGGCCACCAGGCGGGCGACAAGGTCATCGAGCATGTCGCCAGGCTGCTGCGCGAGCATGTACGCGAATCCGACGTGGCGGGGCGTTATGGCGGGGAAGAGTTCGGCGTGGTGCTGTCAGACACCGACAAGGCCGGCGCCCGGATTTTTGCCGAGCGTATGCGCCAGGCCGTCGAAGCGCTGGAGGTGCAGTACAACGACCAGGCCATCCGTTTCACCATCAGCCTGGGCGTGGCCGACCTGAGCCAGCCCGCGAACGACCACGCCGACCTGATCGCCAGGGCGGACCAGGCGCTGTATACCTCGAAGAAGACCGGGCGCAACCGAGTGACGGTGCATGACTAGCGAGCCCGCAACGGCTCAGTGCCCGATCACACCCAGTCCATCCAACACCAGCTCCTGTGGCGAGGGAGCTTGCTCCCGCTGGGTTGCGAAGCAACCCCAAATCAGCCACACCGTTTCGCCAGGCACACCGCGCACACCGCTTTTGCGACTGCTGCGCAGCCGAGCGGGAGCAAGCTCCCTCGCCACAAGTACGTCTCGATTCGGGTGAGGGAGATTTGTGCCCCCCACAGTTTTTTTCCGAGGCGATGGTGAGGCTTGAGACACACCCCACATCCCCTGTGGGAGCGGGCTTGCTCGCGAAGAGGGGCGGGGACCCCCCCGGAATCTGGGGGGACCACCCCCGTATCGCGCGAGCCCCGGCCCCCCCCGGCGCGGGGGGTGGGGATTAAGGACCGCC